>CAKQQK010000018.1:0-38843 GCA_934270935.1 uncultured Coprococcus sp.
GTGAGTTGTCAGTTTTCAGATAATTTTTGTCAGTTTTTTTATTATTTTATGCGCCTTGACTCACCTGTTTACTACATTTAAAATAGACTACAAATATACGAAAGGATTGCCAATAACGCATATCATATATGAACTTACTCACAATCAAGAATTTTTCAAAAGCTTATACAGACAAGGTGTTGTTCGACAAAGCGGACTTCTCCGTAAACTCAGGTGACAAGATCGGGGTGATCGGAGTCAATGGAACCGGCAAATCGACACTGCTCAAGATAATCTCAGGTATCGATGAATGTGACGAGGGGCAGGTATCCAAAGGTACCAACGTAGTCATCCGCTATCTTCCCCAGACACCGGATTTCAGTGATACGATCAGCATATACGACTATGTTATCACTGCCAACTCCAATGAAGAAAACAAATGGAGTATAGAAGGAGACGCCAAATCATTTCTCCACAGGCTCGGTTTTGATGATACAAGTCTTATGGTAAACACTTTGTCAGGCGGTCAGCGCAAAAAGGTGGCTCTGGCTGCAGCCCTTTTATCAAGCTGTGACATTCTGGTACTCGACGAACCAACAAATCATCTTGACAACGACATGACAGAGTATCTGGAAGATTATCTGAACAATTACAGGGGCGCCCTTGTCATGGTCACACACGACAGATATTTTCTCGACAAAGTGTGCAACCGCATAGTAGAGATCGACAAGGGGAAAACCTACAGCTACAGCACCAACTACGAGGGTTATCTCATGCTCAGGGCAGAGCGGGAGAATATTGCTCTGGCAACCCAGAGTAAACACCAGAACATACTCAGAAAAGAAATCGCATGGATGCAGAGAGGCGCCCGGGCAAGAAGCACCAAACAGAAGGCGCACATACAGAGATATGAAAAGCTTGCAAGTGAGGAACTTATCAAAGAGACCCAATCCGTCACCATGAGTTCCATTGCAAGCCGTCTCGGCAATAAAACTGTTGAGATACAGGGCGTTACAAAAACATGGCCTAACCGCCACGAACCTGTCATCAGTGATTTTTCATATAATTTCCTCCGCACCGACAGGATAGGGGTCGTCGGCCCCAACGGATGCGGCAAGACCACCCTCATGAAGCTCATCACGGGAATCACGAAGCCAGACAGCGGATATATCGATATAGGCGATACTGTAAAAATCGGATATTTCTCACAGGAGAACGAAGCGCTTGATCCGGACATGAAGGTTCTGGACTACGTCAAAGAAACTGCAGAATACATACAGACAACCGAAGGACTCATGTCAGCATCAACCATGTGCGAGAGATTTCTGTTCGACGGAACTTTGCAGCATCAGCGCATAGAAAAACTTTCAGGAGGCGAAAAGCGCCGTCTATATCTGCTGAAAGTGTTGGTCTCATCGCCGAATGTTCTTATCCTTGATGAGCCGACAAATGATCTGGATATATCCACACTCTGTATATTGGAGGACTATCTGGACTCATTCCAGGGAATCCTTATAGTAGTTTCTCACGACAGATATTTTCTCGACAGAGTTGTACGCAAACTTCTTGTATTTGACGGACATGGACACATCTCGCAATTTGAGGGCGGCTATACCGATTACTATATAACCCACGGATCATTTGCAAACAGCGCAGTCTCAACTGCAGCCCCGGTCAAATCCGAATTGCAGGGCAGCAGAGAAAAAGAGAAGAAGAAACCTTCGGCTTCGCCAAAGAAAAAATTCTCATATAATGAACAGCGGGAATATGAGACGATCGAGGATGACATTGCAGCCAAAGAAAAAGAAATAGCTGAGACTGAAGACGCTATTAACGTCTCCGCCTCGGATTTCATCAAATTAAACGAACTAACCGCTCGTAAGGAAAAGCTTGAAGAAGAACTGGATCATCTGCTTGACAGATATGTCTACCTCACAGAACTGGCAGAATCATTTGAAAAATAACATTACATCTGGTGTCTGACAACTTTGTATTCATCATCAAGCTGAAAATATGGACAGTTGTCGTACCCCCTTGCTATAAATCTGGCAAAGTCATCTTCATCCATATTTACCAGGCACTCATAAAAATCATCTTCTTCATCGTACACATAGTGTGCACACATATCGCAATTGGAAGCCATAAACCTTCTCCCTTCGTATACTTTTTATACGATTATACACTTTCGTTTCTACAAAACACAACCACTTTTATTTGTAGCAAATTTCTATACGATGTGTTATTATTATATGAAGTATACTAAGGGATTTGCTTATGCAAAAAAAGGAGAGTGTTTCCAGTATGAAAAAGAGAATAACTGCACTATTGCTGGCAATGGTCATGACATTTGCTATGTCTATCTCAGCATTTGCCTCTGACGATGCTTCAGAGAGCAGCAACGATGCAGACAAAGTAAATGGCAAGACTTATTTCTTTGATCAATTTGACAACAGCGCATACCGCACTGTATACAAACAGATCGACGATGCTGCCGCAAACTTTCACAATTCGACACAGACTGCTCAGTACCAGGACGGCGGATACTACACCGCATTTACACTGTCAGTAAGCAACAAGGACTGGGAGGTCATCGGGGAGGACGGCCTCAAACAGGTTGTGAACGCTGTGCTTGCCGATCATCCAGAGTATTTCTGGATGTCAGACAACTACGAATATCATCAGGAATCATCCGGGGAACTGAAATTCACTTCACTCACCATAGAGTGTTACTCGCTTTATGCCAACGGCGATATCCGTTCTATCTATAAGAACAACCTGGATATGACTATACGAAACTACATTGCAACATTGGATGAGAGCGCAAAGGATTATGAGAAAGTGTACCTCATCCACAACGCAATGATCAACAAGGTATATTATTCATCAGACATAACATCCAGAAATCAGGATAACATATACGCCTTCACAGCAGACGGAGTCTTTAACTCCAAGTATCAGACGGCGGTATCCTATGGATACGCAAAGGCTTTCAAGGCCATCATGGATTCCATCGATGTCCCATGTGTATATATTGAAGGCCAGAACTCCGATCTTCTGGACGATTCCATGGAGACTCAGAAAAAATTAAAGGATGAAGGCAGCATCAACAACTGCGCCTGGAACGCTGTATACCTTGGAGGAGAATGGTATCTGATCAATGTAGGTCTTGACGATCCTGTCACGGCTACAGGAAAAGAGGCACTGTCCTACAAATACTTTAACGTGACAGACAAACAGGCATCAAACCTCACCGCCATCACATCAAGACTTCCAAATATTCCCCAGTGCACCGGCACAGAATACTGTCTGGAAAAGGTACAGGATGATCTGAAGGCAGACGGCTTGTGGGAGAATTCGAGTTACAATATTATAGACAAGATCCTGGATCGATACGGTTTGTCAGTAGTTCTCATCAGCGTCGGTGTGATCATGCTTTTAGTAGTTACGCTTATAAAGCGTATACACAAGAGGCATGCGTCGAAGAAAAAAGAGAAAGTTAAAAACGCAAAGACAGTTGTGGTTGATAATTCAGAGCTTGACGAACAGCTCAGAAAACCGCCTATCTCATAATACACATAACAAAAAACTTCATCGATATGATTCACTGCAAATCATATCGATGAAGTTTTTTATTTTCATATGATATTTTCCCTTGTCAGAAACTGCCCATAAATCTGTTATCAGAAGTCTACTCCGAGAAATTATCCTTAAGCACATTGACAGTTATATTCTTCAATGATGAATTTCCTGCCCAGTCCGTAACTGTAAGCGTAACGCTCACTGGTCTGGCAGTGCTTGTATCCACTTCCTTTACCGACTTCAGTTTACTCTGTATATCAGGATCATTATCTGTGACATTGAAGTAGTCTCCCCAGTTTATCTCCTGTCCTACAGCAACATCTATATCATCTGGTCCTTCAATATATGGATTCACCTCGTCGACAACATTGATCGTGCCCTTTTTTGTCGTTTTCAGCTTACCTCTCTGGACTGTAAACTTCAGTTTATATTCGCCAAGTTCAGTAGGATTGAACGAGTCTTTATCAAATATCAGCTTCGCATCATTGCTGTCCGCTTCAAAGTAATTGCTTATATCAAAGCTGTCCCCTATGTTGTACTTCGTCTCTATCTGCTTAACCTTGAGCATATTCGCTCTCATAATTACAGTCACGATAACAGCAAGGAATATTCCAACTATAAGTGCTGCAAACAGTACCCTTTTTGCATTGAGCCTTGGTGCCTGCTTTTTTTTCTTTCTATGTAAGGCTGCTGAGGATGCGCCTGACTTATTTGACTTTGATGCAGGCCTTGTACTGTCCTTTGTCCTGCTCCGTGTATCTGTGCTTCCTGCCAAAGGACGCCCCGTACTTGTACGGCTTCTCTCCTGCTCAGTCGCACTCTTCGGGCGGCTTTTTGCAGCTTTTCCGCCGCTTGATGGGCGGCTGCCACTTGCCGGGCGGCTTCCACCTGCCGGATGACTGCCACTTGCCGGACGGCTGCCGCCTGATGGACGGCTGCCACTTGCCGGACGGCTTCCACCTGATGGCCGGCTTCCACCTGACGGACGGCTTCCACCTGATGGACGGCTTCCACCTGACGGACGGCTTCCGCTAGGCGTCTTACTACCATCTGCCAGCCTTCTTTCTCCGCCAATTGACGCCTTGCTCACCATCGCCTTTGACACCTTTACCGTACCATCAGTTTTCTTTACTCTATCTTTATCTTCCAAAATGTACGTACCTCCCTATGAACAATATTCCAGTTATCCCAAATCCCATCTTCCCTAATCGCATCCGGATACTGCACTTGCTTCATCCCGCAAACATATACATTATACATAATATTTTGCAGACACACAATCATTTCACATTGCAATAGTTGCGAATAAGTGAGATAATTCACAGGAGAGTTACTTGAAAGGAGTTTATTTATGTCAATTAATAATCTTAGTTCATTCACGAAGGAACGCCTCGGACTCTGTATTGAGAATGACACCATAGCCAGCAATCTTTATGAAGAATATGGTGTAAAGCGTGGTCTCCGCGATCTGAACGGAATCGGAATAAATGCAGGAATAACGAATATATCTCTGAGCAAAGCTCACAAGCTGGAGAATGGTATACACACACCTGCGGACGGCGAGCTTTATTACAGGGGCTACGAAATACGGCAGCTCATAGACGGCTTCATATCAGAAAATAGATTCGGATTTGAGGAATGCACATACCTGCTCCTTTTTGGAAAACTTCCTGACGAGACAGAGCTTGCCAAATTCAAGCAGGTGCTCAATCTCGCCTATGACCTTCCACATAACTTTATCCAGGATGTCATAATGAAAAATCCTACAAAGGATATCATTTCAAACATGACAAAGAGCATATTGGCACTTGGTTCATACGACAAATCAGAGACAGACATATCTCTCGACAACGTCCTCCAGCAATGCCTTATGATCATAAGTGTATTTCCAAGACTCGCTGTGTATTCGTTTCAGGGTTACAGACACTACGAACTCGGAAAAAGCTGCTATATACACAAACCTGATCCCGAGCTCTCATTTGCTGAAAATATCCTGAGTATGCTCCGTTCTGACAGAAAGTATACCCAGCTTGAGGCAAAAGTCCTGGATCTTGCACTTGTTCTTCACATGGAGCACGGCGGTGGCAGCAATTCTACATTTACCACACGTGTAGTTACTTCATCCGGATCCGACACATACGCAACAATAGCTGCAGCTCTCTGTTCACTCAAGGGGCCTCTCAATGGCGGCGGTGATCTGAAGGTTATGGAGATGATAAAAAACATCCACACCAACGTTGAAGATATCACAGACGAACATCAGGTACGCGAATACATCCGCAAGATTGTGCGCGGAGAAGCATTTGACAAAAGCGGAATTGTATATGGAATGGGACAGCCGGTTTACTCTCTGTCAGATCCAAGGGCTGTCATCATAAAAGAATACGTAGAAAAGCTTGCAGAAGAAAAGCATGAAAAGGATGAATTCAAGCTTTATGAGCTCATAGAAAGAGTCGCACCTGAGGTTATCGCCGAGGAACGCAAGATTTACAAAGGGGTCTGTATCAACATTGACTACTACTGTGGACTGCTCTACAAGATGCTCAAGATCCCTTACGCACTGTACACACCGCTGTTTGCAATAGGCAGAGTTGTCGGCTGGAGTGCCCACCGTATGGAAGAGCTCATCAACAGCTACAAAATTATGCGTCCTGCATATCCAAGCCTTGTAGAACCAAAGGAATACGTACCTATAGATAAGAGATAATCCATCAGACAAAAGCAATGAACGACTTACCAGATTACAGGATAATCAAAACCAGAAGAAAAACCATTGGACTGGAGATCAGCCCGGATCTCCAGATTACAGTGCGTGCACCATATCACCTTTCAGATGTCAGAATCAGAGAATTCGTTGAATCAAAGCAGACATGGATACTGAAACATCTGGCCATCATGCAAGACCGCCAGGCTCATGACCCGATTCCTGCAGGTGTCATATCCGACAAAGAACTGCGTCACATGACAGAAGAAGCACGCATTATCATTCCGGAAAGAGTAAAATATTTCGCCAAAATCATAGGCGTAACATACGGGCGGATAACCATCAGGCATCAGAAGACCAGATGGGGAAGCTGCAGTTCATCAGGCAATTTAAACTTTAACTGTATGCTCATGGCAACTTCACCGGAGCTTATAGATTATGTTGTGGTACACGAACTATGCCATAGAAAACAGATGAACCACTCTCCACTATTCTGGAAAGAGGTGGAAGAAATCATTCCAGACTACAGAGATCTGAGGTCCAGACTAAGAGAATACAGGCTATGATCTTTCTCATATATTCTCCAATATATTCCTGAACATATTGCTTCTAAATTAAAATTCTAGATTAGATTCTAAATTAGAATCTAATTTAAAATTCTAATTTAGAAATAAAAATAAGAAACTGCCAAACGAAATCACAAAGGAAATCACCTCTATTCGTCTGACAGTCTCTTATTTTTTTGCCATATAATAATTCTTATCTTAACAATAGCCGGAATGCTTCACCAGCTTCCTACCACTCCATGACAACTGCACCATATGTCAGTCCTGCGCCAAATGCAGACATGGCAATCTTGTCACCTCTCTTAAGCCCATGCTCCCTGACCAGCTGATCCAGAAGTACCGGCACACTTGCAGCCGACATATTGCCAGTATAATCAAGCGTTGTAGGGAACTTCTCCATAGGAGCCTTGAGCCTCTTCGCAACCGATTCGATAATTCTGACATTTGCCTGATGAAGTACAAAGTAATCCACATCGTCTGCTGTAATTCCTGCCTTATCCATGGCCTCCTGAAGGCACTTAGGGCACTGTCTGACTGCAAACTTGTATACTTCCTGTCCATCCATATAGAGATAGTCCGGTGTCACTTCATCCGGAACAAATATATTGTTCGTCTTCCTGCTCTCACAGGCGAGAACCATTCCTTTCTTGCCTATAGAGCCCTGTACGATGCTTATGATTCCTGTATCAGATTCCTCCAGATATGCTGCACCTGCTCCATCACCGAACAATACACAGGTTCCCCTGTCCTCCCAGTCTATTATCTTGGACAAAGTCTCCGCCCCGATCACAAGAGCATTCTTCACAAATCCTGTCTCAATGTACATCTTTGCAATATTTAACGCAAACACAAATCCTGAACATGCCGCATTCACATCAAAGGCTATAGCCTTGTCTGCACCGATGGCTGCCTGCACCTGGCACGCTCCACTCGGTGTATAATAGTCTGGAGTAACAGTTGCAAGAACTATAAGCTCCACATCCTCTGCAGCTTTTCCTGCCATATCCAGAGCTCTCAGAGCCGCCTCAGACGCCATACTGGTAGTTGTCTCGGTCGTGGCTATTCTCCTTCTCTTTATTCCCGTTCTTGAGGATATCCATTCATCAGACGTATCAACATATTTTGCCAATTCATCATTTGTAACCTCTTTATCTGCCAGACAACTTCCTGTTCCCAATATTCTTACTGCCATATCTGTAAATTCTCCCTTAGTATTTTATTCAAGTAATTCTGAAACAAATTCTCCCCACTTTGTCTTGCCTTTAAAATTCTTCTCAAACATCGGGGTATCACCTTTATAGTTATATGAGCTTGCTATCCAGCTTGATTCATGCTTGTCCATAAAGTGAGAAAATTTTATTCCAAACACATTCTTTGTGCCATTCATCTTTTCATTCTCTGCATCTACATCATCATCTGCATATCCCCATTCAGTCACTATAACAGGGTAACTCGACACATATTCCGGCATATACTTCTGCCAGAATACCCTGTCAGGATACACATGCATAGAAAATGCGATATTGTCATCGTCGACTCCCAGCTCATCAAGCCAGCTGAGATCATAACAATAATCTGGACTGCCTACGATTATGAGCTGCTCTGATCCGGCATCTCTGATGACACTCACAAGGCTGTCAGCACATCTCTTCCACTCTGAATCGCTCATGCCCACAGGTTCATTGTATATTTCATATATTACATTTGGCACATTCTTGAAATAGGTCGCAACAGCTTTCCAGAATTCGGCGGAATAATCAAGGGGATTATCCTTTATATCCGGCATCTCATCTCCCGTACCATCTATCGGATTGCCGGTGTAGTCCCAATCAATAATCACGTAATTGCCATTCTCTCCTGCCCAGGCCACTATACGGTCCAGATATCTCCACAGATAATAATCATCTCTCTTATATTCTGCCGGCGACACAGGAACCCTGATGGCGTTCCCGCCCAGTTTGAACACTCCATCATAAAAATCTTCTTTAAATCGTTTATCTTTATAGAGTTCATGTGATTCCGGAACTTCCACACCTCTAAGCACGACCTTCTCACCGTCAGAATCATATATTGCGTTTCCCTTTGTCAAAAGTTCAGAAGGATATTTCTTTGTATCACCGACAAACTCTGCTCTTGTACCAACCGGTGTAAGGAATTCTCCTCCGTTCTTTATATACTTCACAGCAAATATAACCGCAGTCGCTGCTACAGCCGCTATTATAACTATTAAGATGATTCTTAGCTGTCTCTTCATATATGCTCCTCCAAGTCGTCGAACATCAGCCTGTCTCAAGCCGTCCATACATAAAGTGTACCAAAAAATATAGATATCTTCAATACAAAGTACAGACAGCTGCGGAGCAATCAACGATCACACCACAGCTGTCTGCACTCAACCCATATATATATCTTACAGATTTCTGAATCTGCTGTATCTGTCCTGAGCTATCTCATCAGAAGACATCTCACTGTACTTCTTCAGGAACTCTTTTATATTCATCTTCAGATACTTGCCTATATACGGCACAGACTCTTCATCTGCTCCGCCATACTCAGGAACTACCTGCTCGATAACATTAAGCCTCTTCAAATCCTGTGCGGTTATCTGCATAACCTCTGCAGCTTCCTCTGCTCTGTTGCTGTCTTTCCAGAGAATAGAAGCATATCCTTCTGGAGAAAGGATTGAATATGTGGCATTCTCAAGCATCCACACTTCATTGCCCACCGCGAGAGCAAGAGCTCCACCGCTGCCGCCTTCTCCTATGAGAATACAGAGTACAGGAACCTTGAGCGATGACATCTCATAGAGGTTTCTCGCTATTGCCTCACCCATTCCTCGCTCCTCAGCCTCAAGTCCACAGAACGCTCCAGGAGTATTGACAAATGTAATTATTGGTCTTCCAAACTTTTCTGCCTGCTTCATCAGACGAAGAGCCTTTCTATATCCGTCAGGAAGCGGCATACCAAAGTTTCTCTCCATGCACTCTGCAATGGAAGCACCTTTGACCTGTGATATAACAGTTACAGGCTGTCCATCTATATGACCTATACCACCCACGATGGCTCTGTCATCGTTCATAGTCCTGTCTCCGTGTATCTCACGGAAATCATCACATATATATTTAACATAGTCAAATCCTGAAGGTCTGGTCATCTGACGCGCACCCTTAAGTTTCTCCCATGGGCTCTTCGGCTCATCATCCTTAAGTCTCTCCTTCAGTATCTCACTTATATCAAACTTCTCGTCCACAACATCTTTGTCAAAGTTTGCATATCCCTGTCTCTGCTTATGTGTCACGATAAGATCATACATAGTGTCTTTCATCTTATCTCTGGTGATTATACCATCTATGATGCCGTGCTCAACAAGAAACTCTGATCTCTGGAATCCCTCTGGGAGCTCCTGTCCTATGGTCTGCTTGATAACTCTTGGTCCGGCAAATCCTACAAGCGCACCCGGCTCACCGAGAATGATATCGCCGAGCATTGCAAAACTTGCTGTCACACCACCTGTTGTAGGATCTGTAAGTATGGACACATACAGAAGTCCTGCATCCGAATGCTTCTTGAACGCAGCAGATGTCTTTGCCATCTGCATCAGGGATATGATTCCCTCCTGCATACGCGCACCGCCCGAACAACAGAACATGAATACCGGAAGTTTCTCCTCTGTAGCCTTCTCAACCGCTCTGGCTATCTTCTCACCCACAACATATCCCATGCTGCTCATAAGGAATCTTGCATCGCACACACCGATCACAGCAGGCTCACCATTGATGGTTGCCTTTCCAATGGTAACTGCTTCCTTGAGGTTTGTCTTTGCCTGTGCTGCGGCAACCTTATCCTCATAGCCCTCAGTTCCAAGCGGATTTGAACTTGGCATATCCTCAAACCAAGGCTCAAATGACTTGGGATCCGTAACCATACGGATTCTATTCTTTGTCTTTACTCTGAAATAAGAACCGCACTCATAACATATATACTTTGCATTCTTAACTCTTTCTTTCTCTACTTCTTTACCGCACTTAGGGCACTTTACCATCTCTATCTTCGGTGCTTCCTGAACATTCTCTATGGTCTGAGCCTTCTCAGCCTCTTTGGCTGCAAGTATCTCTGCATCCTTTGCTTTTTTCTTTATAAATAACATAATTACTACTCCTTATACTTCTGTAAGACGATACATGCATTGTGTCCGCCGAATCCAAGTGAGTTGCTGATAGCAACATCGACATCCATCTCACACGGCTCCTTACAGTAATCCAGATCAAGCTCCTCCTCGCTCTCGATAAGACCTCTTGTTCTGTGAATATAACCTTCCTCTATACTCTTGACACAGGCAATAGCTTCGATAGCACCGGCCGCACCGAGAAGATGTCCTGTCATAGACTTTGTTGAGTTGATCTTGATATCCTTTGCATGATCTCCAAATGCCTTCTTGATCGCACGTGTCTCAACGAGATCGTTCAGATGTGTACTTGTACCATGTGCATTGATATACTGAACTGCATCAAGTGGAAGTCCGGCATCATTAACTGCATTCTTCATCGCAACTGCAGGACCCTCTCCTGACTCCTCAGGTGCTGTGATGTGATGTGCATCGCTTGAACATCCATATCCTGAAAGTTCAGCATAGATCTTTGCACCTCTTGCCTTTGCATGCTCAAGTTCCTCAAGAATAACTATACCTGCACCCTCACCGAGAACAAATCCACTTCTGTCCTTATCAAATGGAATAGAACATCTGTCTGGATCTGTAGATGATGTAAGTGCTGTAAGTGAATCAAATGTAGATATACCAATCGGCGAAACTGCTGCCTCGCATCCACCGGCTACCATGACATCAGCATCTCCGTACTGGATTGTTCTGAACGCCTCACCTATACTGTTAGTTCCAGAAGCACACGCTGTTACAACATCTATACTCTTGCCTTTAAGGCCAAACTGGATTGCAACGTTACCTGCTGCAATATTGCTGATCATCATAGGAACAACGAATGGGCTGACACGGAGAGGTCCTTTTGTAAGAATAATTCCATACGCATTCTCAAGCTCCTGGAGTGATCCTACACCAGATCCGATACATGTTCCAACTCTGTATGCGTCCTCTTCTGCCATATCTATTCCCGAATCTGCCATTGCTTCCTGAGTAGCCTTAACTGCAAACTGTGTGAATCTTGCCATACGTCTTGCTGACTTTGGATCTATATAATCCTTTGCCACAAAATTCTTAACCTCACCTACAAGTTTACACTTATATGCGGAAGCATCAAACTGAGTGATAGGTCCAAAGCCATGTCTGCCTTCCTTCAGCGAATTCCAGTATTCATCAACTGTATTGCCGACCGGGGTTATAGCTCCTATACCTGTAATTACAACTCTCTTTTTCATACTTATCTCCTTGCACTGCATTTTTCTGTTAATATTGTGAAAGCACGCCTTGTATATACAGCCTCAAAAGGCATAGTAATACCCTATGCGTTTTTACAACTTTTTTTATTATACTCCAACTATTTCTTGTTTGGAAGTAATAGCAGCCATGTTTTTTTATTAAAATTCGATAAAGACTCCCATTTTAGAGTTTTTCTTTCATGGTTTTGAATATAAATTTCTTACTTATGTAATAGTTGAGGACTATTACCAAAACTGATGTAAACGCTTTGATTCCCATGGCCCAGAGCTTCAACACATCTACCAGCAGGAATATCAGCGCTTCCTCAACTATAAGTGTAAACACTCTGCTCACATAAAATGATATAAGTTCCCTGATAAACTCCTTGGCAGTCTCGGACACCGTATGAAACACAGATTTTCTGTTTGTGACAAACGACACAAAATTATACAATATCCATGCCAGAAAATTCGCCCTTACCGGAGCTATCCCGCATTTGTACATGAAGATCCAGGCAGAGCCCAGATTTACAATTCCAACAACTATCCCCCACAAGATATAAATATATATCTCCCTGGGGATTTTTTTCATTTTGTCGATCAAAAACATACGACGCCCTCTCACCCTGTCATCTTCTCATATTCAGCAGCTAACCGGTGCAAGACATGCCCACGCGGCATCATCTGGCTACATCAAGCTCTGCCACCATCCCGGCATACTCAGGAAAGTCTCTCTCTATACGATCACACAGTTTTCTGTTGAACTCAACTCTCTTCTGATAGTTAAATTTCAATATATTCTTATATCCCCATATATGTGTGAACATGTCCTGTCTCTCAATATCCGCAGCCTCAGGAAAAAAAGATGACACTTCTATCCCTTTCTGCCGTGCACACAAAGCCAGCATCCGCTGTTCCGCAAATACCATGTGACACAGATTCTCATCTTTCTCCAGGCAATTCTCCATAAAATCAACAGCTTTGTCCACATAATAATTCTTAAACTCATTATCACGGATATATAACATGCAAGTATTTACTGCCGGTTCATCCCAGTCCCAGTCCGAATCAAAGCTGTAAGAATCATTCATATTAAAAAAACTCTTATCAGGATACACATCCGGATACAGTCCTTCTCTATGTATTGCGCATACATCTGCGCCATCTATATATCCGGATATATTCTTCCATACGATCAGATCCATATCCACCATAACAGAAGGCATATCCACAAGCCTCAATGCATAAAGTTTTCCCGCCGCCCAGAACACCCGGGGCGACACACTGCCCGGCACATGAATTTCCTTTAATCCACCATCCCATATATCCGCAATTCCTTTTTCTCCTATAAAATCAATGGCCCTTGAATCACCGTACATGGTGACAGGGCCATTATTCTTTCTCCACATAAGAGCTGACAAAATCATGGTAAGCAGTTCATAATCCTGCATATCATATGTGTCTCTATCATTATTCTGAAAAAACGGGGCAGTCCACAATGTGTGAAACCCTTTTATCTCCGCCATAAATCCTCCATCTAACACCATATAGCACATCAGATAAGATCAAGTCCATATCCAAATGCCGCATTACCGCCAATCCTTCTGGCCGGTCTCCTGTGCCTGTTTATGAGCTGCCACTGCGCAGGAAATGCTTCGTATATTACAGGCTTTTGGCCGATAGAAAGATCTTCTTTTGGCTGCAGTTCAGGAATCCTGTGTGACATATCAAAAACGCCTCTTATCTGGCTGCCCAAGAGCAGACGCAAGCCTCTCTGACTGCCCGAAAGCTGACGTAAGCCTCTCTGGCTGCCGGAAAGCATTCTCATACCGCTACCGCCATACACATATCTCTGGCTGCCTGAAAGCTGACGCAGGCCTCTCTGACTTCCGAAAAGCATCCTCATACCGCTGCCGCCAGACATATATCTCTGGCTGCCCGAAAGCAGGCGCAGGCCTCTCTGACTTCCGGAAAGCATCCGAAATCCGCCCTGGCTGCCAAACAGTTCTCTCATACGGCTTCCACTCCATACAAATCTTCCGCTTCCGGCCGATGATACCGACGAGCCTGTACGGCTTCCCGCAGTCTCATCTCTGCCATCTGAATGCTGCCTACAACCTAACTCCTCATACCTGTCTTCAAACGGTCTAAGTTCACCACCGCCAAATTCCACGCTGTATGGTCTTCCATCCAGCATAGTAAATGTTCTGTACGGATACAACCCGCTGCCTCTTGAAACAAACTTCATATACACCGGAAGTCCACATTCAAGTCTGTGAAATATGTACGCCTGGGATATCGTGGTTTTGACAAAATATCCCCCTGATGGAAGAGGATACGCAAGCCTCCTGTTGATATCCTCATCCCATTCAATATATACATAGAATTCTCCAGTCTGCGCATTGTAATTGCGCAGATCGAAATACGCTCTGCCCGCTGTCATGGGCAGCATCTTTGTTATTCTGTTATCATATGTAAACTGATCTTCATCAGCGCCCCTATCTAACGACGAATATATGTAACCCACACACAATCTCCATTCCCAAACTAGCCAGTTTTCACATACTATCCGACCAATTGCTTTATACTATGTATGGTACTCTATTTTCACACATAATTCAATTTATTTAAATAATAATAAATCATCTTTACCAGACATTTTTATTTTCCAAATGTCAGCACATAATATCTTACAAAGCCCTCTTTATCATTATCCAGTGCAACAAATACAGCAGCACCTATTGTCTTGTATGATGTACTGAGCATATTTCTGTCATGTGCTGTAGATTTTGTCCATGCTCTAAATGCCAGATCTCCTGAACTGAAACCGCACGCCAGATTCTCGCCAAAAAGCTCGTACATAGACTTTGTACACAGCGTTCCATTTGGTCTTGTGTGGTCATATGTATTGCTTATCTCCTTGGCTCTGGTTGTTGCTGTCTCTGTCAGTGATGTTGATATCTTAAGCGGTGAAAGGCCATTGTCTATACGATACTGGTTTACTTCCTGCATCAGGGCCTGTGCCTCTTCCAGCTCATAATATCCATATACACTTGTAGTTCTTCCATTGCCAAGATCTATGCTGTAATTTCTCTTTACTGACAGATCATACTCCTTCTTATAGACAATGCCATAGCCATTTACATATGCAAGATATCCATTTGATGTCTTATACACACCGGCTTTTGTCACTCTTCTTCCATATCCATCAAAATAGTAGCTGGATTTATCTATCTTTCTTATTGTTCTGGTTATAGCCTTCCATTTTCCACTCTGGAATGTGTAACCTCTTTTTGTTGAAGAATCGTAACATATAGTCGCTATTCCGCGGTTGTTAAAATAATACTTTGTATCTCCAACATTCTTCCACACCTGTTTTCTCTGAACCCAACTGTTCTGACCGTAGTTCAGATCAAAATAAGTCTTTATTCCGTTTTTACTTATGTACTTAGCTGTCACATATCCTGATCTGCTCACATAATAATATTCTGTTGATGATGCCTTCTTCCATCCACTTGCCAGAGCTCTTACACCATCTTTATTGTAGAAATAATACTTTGTTCCATTCAGTTTATCAAGCTTGTTCCTGACCTTTACATATCCCTTCGTCTTTGCTGAATACGTATATAATGTCCTTGATGAAACATTATACACCTTAGTTCCTACACCGTATTTATTGATATATATCAGCTTACTTCCTGTATTTATCCACATATTCTTGCTTGACACCCACATCTTTTTGGATGCATTGTAAGCAGAGGCAACATACAGCTTGTTTGATCTGTAAACCTTCCTTATAACCGTTCCGTTTGTTCCAACATACATATATATGCCATCTTCAGGACTATACCATCCCTTTTTAGTAGTCTTTTTTGACTGCAAGTTGAAATAATAATTTTTTCCATCCCTCAAGGTAACCATCTGGTTTCTTGCTGGCACAAATTTCTTTTTGCTGTTTAACACAGATGCCTTTCTTGTCGCTCTGTCATATACAGTTGTACATATTCCATATTTGTTGAAATAGTAATCTTTATTGTCTACAGTCTGCCATGAGTTAGTATGCTTCTTCCACATAAGTCCGCTTTTCTGGTAACTGTACATGTTGATGATACTTCCTGAGCGCACAAATTTCTTTGTAACCCTGCTGTTCTTTGACACATAATATTTATTTGCTGAATCAGTTACATACCATCCCTCTTTGCTTACCTGCACACCATTTGCATCAAACACATATACATATCCGTCCTTAAGTACAAATGCAAGTTTGCTTGCCTTTGTCTTCCTGCCGCTTCTGTACAGGCTCAGCACCTTTGTAGTTGTGTTATATGACTCTGTCACATGACCAGCCTTGCTTATGCGCAGATCCTCATCATTCACACTTATCCAGCCTGGCGTTGTATACACAACACCTTCTTTATAATATCTGAAGTATCCGTCGCTATCCAGGATAATTCCCGTCTTATCTGCATCTGTAGAAGTTGCAATCACTGCCACGTCAGCCTCATCAGCCCGGGTGATCACATTTGCCGAAAAGATAACCGCCGCAGTAAGGACAGCAGCTATCACACTGACTATGATCTTCTTCATAGACGTGCGGCTTTCCGCATTATCTCTCATCTTAGACATTCTTATGCCCTCCTTATGATATTATAGAGCAGGCGCATTCCATGGCACTTCGTGCGGCGCCTGCATTATCATAAGGTATCCCCCGCTCCGCGGTTCCCCCTTATGATACTTTATTGAGCAGGCGCATTCCATGGCACTTCGTGCGGCGCCTGCATTATCATAAGGCATCCCCCGCTTCGCGGTTCCCCCTTATGATACAGCTCGTAGTATACACGTGTTACATGTTTTTTACAAGTATAACTTTTTTAGGGATTTTTTGTTACGATTCTGTTACATATATCATTGTTGTGAATTGTCCATCTTCTATGATAAAATGCAGATTAGACAATGAACTGATGCAGATCAGTAGAAAGGAACATATAATGAGTGCTATTGTTACATTGAAAAAAGGGGAGGGCCGGCTCTTGAAATCAGGCGGCGCATGGATATTTGACAACGAGGTGGACTCTATAACAGGGAGCTTCGAAAACGGCGATATCGTTATAGTGAACGACTTTGACGGATATCATCTCGGCAAGGGATTCATTAATACGAACTCCAAGATCATCATCCGTATGCTCACCAGGGATGTGAATACCGATATCAACGAGGAATTCTTTACAAAGAGACTACAGGATGCCTGGGACTACAGAAAGAAGACTGTCGACACAAGCAGCTGCCGAATTGTATTTGGAGAAGCTGATTTTCTGCCAGGAATCGTCATTGACAAATTTGAAAATGTTCTCGTTGTGGAATCTCTTGCCCTCGGCATTGATAAAGTTAAAAATTTGTTAATAAATATTTTAAAAATTATACTTAAAAATGATGGTATAATAATTCAGGGTGTTTATGAACGCAGCGATGCGAAAGTGAGAAAACATGAGGGGATGGATCCTTATAAGGGATTTATCGGTGACGAGTTTGACACCGATGTTCAGATAAATGAAAATGGCGTTCGATATATTGTCGATGTGAAAGACGGTCAGAAGACCGGATTCTTCCTGGATCAGAAGTATAATCGTCTTGCCATTCAACGGATATGCAAAGACGCAAAGGTTCTTGACTGCTTTACGCACACAGGATCATTTGCACTCAATGCCGGTATAGCCGGGGCTAGAAGCGTTGTGGGAGTAGACGCATCAGAACTGGCGATAGCACAGGCACGTGAAAATGCAAAACTAAACGGACTCGAAGACACAGTCACATTCCAGTGCAGAGATGTCTTTGACCTTCTTCCAGAATTAGAATCTAAAGGGGAGCAGTTTGACGTAGTCATTCTGGATCCACCCGCATTCACAAAGTCAAGAAACTCAATAAAGAACGCTGTCAAGGGGTATCGAGAGATAAACCTGCGCGCAATGAAGCTTGTAAGAGATGGGGGATTTCTCGCAACATGTTCATGTTCACATTTCATGGATTTTGAGCTGTTCACTAAAACTATCAGACAAGCTGCCACGAATTCGCACGTTAGGCTTCGTCAGGTAGAATTCCGGACACAGGCTCCTGACCACCCGATTTTGTGGGCTGCAGATGAATCTTATTATCTGAAGTTCTACATATTTCAAGTAATAAAGGAGAGATGACACAATGCAACTAATACAGAGAAATAAGGATTCTGCATATTTACAATACGATAAGTATGTTGATTATGACAATCCTATCGTCGCCGCAAAAGCAAAAGAACTGGCAGATAAGTGCAAGAGCAGCGACGAGATCATACAGGCATGTTACTATTTTGTCCGCGATGAGATTTCTCACACATATGATAGCAATTTTACAGTTATTACGATCAGCGCCTCGGACGTTCTTGAAGCGCGCACAGGAATCAGCTACTCAAAAGCAAACCTGCTGGCTGCACTTCTCCGTGCCAATAACTTTTACACAGGCTTTTGTTATGTACGCCTCAAGCACAAAGGCGGCAAGCTTGCCATGCATGCACTGAATGCCGTATATCACCCTGATCTTAAGAAATGGATCAGACTTGATGCAAGAGGCAACAAATATGGCGGCTTTAACGCCGACTATACACACAATGAATCTCAGATGGGGCACGAAATAGACTCTGCCGCAGGCGAATACGTCTTTAATGACCTCATTGCAGTACCTCTGCCATCAACCATGAGAATTCTTGAGAACAGCACAAACTTCCTCAAGATGTACTTCAATGATATGCCTGATTACGACGACTAGATGGAGACTAAGAGTTTATGGCAAAAACCAAACAGAAAACAATACTGAAGATATCCTTCAACTCACCGGTAGTTCTGGGATTTGCCCTTATTTGTCTGGGGGCATATCTGCTGAACTGCCTGACAAGCGGCAGGAGCAACATCCTTTTATTTGAAGTATACAGAGCTCCCCTGACCGATCCGCTTACATACATCAGAATGTTCACTCATGTATTTGGACACGCAAGCTGGAGTCATCTCATCAACAACATGACTCTGCTTCTGGTAATCGGTCCGCTGCTCGAAGAAAAATACGGATCAGCTGACATGCTCGTTGTCACCATTGCAACAGCATTTGTAACAGGACTTGTCCACTTCATCTTTTTCCCGGGAACAGCACTGCTGGGGGCAAGCGGAGTAGTATTCGCTTACATTCTTCTATCATCATTTGCATGTATTAAGGATGGATCTATACCACTCACATTTATTCTTGTTGCCGTATTGTATATAGGCGGCCAGGTTGTCGATGGTGTATTTATAAAAGACAATGTCTCCAATATCACACATATAATAGGTGGTATTATAGGAGCATTCTTTGGATATATATCGAATATCAGGAAATAATCTTATTTGTCAGATATATAATCCATTGCCAATCAGAATCAAAGCAGAGCCTGTGATATGTAATCGCACCCGACTTACATATACACAGGCTCTGCTTTATATCTCTGTCAAATATGATAACAGGCAGTCCTATCTATATATTTCTCTCTATAACTCTAATATTTCATCCGGAGTTTCTACTATGTGATCAGCTCCGGCAGCCTCAAATTCTTCCCTGCTTCCATAGCCATAGAGGACACCTATAGTCTGGAGACCGCAGGCTTTGCCGCCTTCTATATCATAGCGCCTGTCCCCTATCATTGCTACCCGGCCTGTCTTGATCATTTCTTCTGTCAGACTGTGATCCTTCTCAAGACTTGCAAGTACCTGGGATATGATATTCTTCTTATCTGATCCAGTTCCGTCTGGATTGCTTCCAACAACAACATCAAAGTATTTTCTCACATCAAATTTTTCAAGTATTCGAAGCGTCGGCTCAGTCGGTTTACTGGTTGCCACCGAGAGTACACACCCTCTCTCCTTTAGAGAACGCAGGGTGTCTGCCACTTTATCATACACCTCTGCCTCGAAGAGACCCACCACGTTGTATCTCTCTCTATACTTCGCAACCATCTCCTTCGCTTTCGCATCATCCATGCCAAACTCTCTCACGAAAGAATCATATAGTGACGGTCCTATAAAACTTCTGAACACTGACTGCTCCGGATACGGAATGCCCGCCCAATCCAGTGCATATTTTATACAATTAAATATTCCTTCCTCTGACTTGGTGATAGTGCCATCCAGGTCAAATAGCAAATATCTGTACATATGTCCTCCTTGTAAAACTGTTTACTTGATAACCTGCAACTTTGCAAATAAGTGCGTCTTCACAAGAACACCCCGCAAATTACATGAATCTGTGGGGTAGTCTTTTTATATATTATGAAATTACATGATATCTACGTCTGCAGAGTAGTCCACACCGTCGATCTTGAAACCGAACATGTTGTAGAAGTCCTCCCAGTATCCATCAATATCAGCGATATCTTTTACATTGTCGTTGTTTACTGTATCCCAGTGCTCTGCAACAACCGCCTGAACATCATCTCTCATCTCCCAATCGTCCATACGGATAAATCCGTTATCATCAACCTGGGTGTCATCCAGAATCTTGTCCATAAACAGTCTCTGCATCTGCTCTATACAACCCTCATGGAGACCTTTCTCCTTCATAACTTTATAGAGAAGTGTGATGTACAGAGGAACGATAGGAATTGCCGCACTTGACTGAGTTACAAGAGCTTTGTTGATTGCTATCTTTGCCTTTATGTTAGGGAACTTCTCATTTATGATATCTGCTGACTTGTACAGATCTTTCTTTGCCTGTCCGATAGATCCCTCAGCATAAATCGGGAATGTGATCTTTGGTCCTATATATGAATACGCAACTGTGATCACATTATCAGCTAAAACTCCCGCATCAGAGAGTGCCTGCATCCAGTCGATCCAGTCCTCGCCACCCATGACCTTGATGGTTGCTTTGATCTCATCCTCATTTGCCGCTGTGATATGCGCCTCTGTAATCGTGTTGTCCTTGAGTACAAGAGTCTTGTTGGTGTATTCATCGCCAACTGTCTTGAGAACTGATGTGTACTTTGTTCCATCAGGTGTAGTTCTTCTAGGCGCTGCAAGGCTGTATACGATCATATCGATCTTGCCCATATCTGCCTTTATGGTCTCAATCACCTGCTCCTTGATCTCCACTGAGAATGCATCGCCATTTATAGACTTCGCATAAAGTCCAGCCTTATGAGCCTCATCCTCAAATGCTCTGTTGTTATAGAAGCCTGCGGTTGCTGTACGGCGACCATTTGACTCCTTCTCGAACATAACTCCGAGGGTATCTGCACCATAGCCAAATGCTGCTGCGATACGTGAAGCAAGTCCATAGCCTGTTGATGAGCCGATCACAAGAACCTTCTTAGGTGCTTCCCCGCTCTTTGCTGCTCCCTTTGACTTTACATACTCGATCTGGTTCTTTACATTCTGTGCACATCCAACAGGATGAGCTGTTGTACATATAAAATCCTTTACTCTTGGTTCAACTACCATCTCAAATTCTCCTTATAAAACATAATATATTTTCTAGTGCTCCTTGTTGGCAAACTTGGTATATTCCTGCAGCCATACCAGATCCACAGATCCTGTGGCACCTTTTCTCTGCTTGGCTATGATTATCTCCGATATACCCTTCTTGTCCGTATCCGGATTATAATAATCATCTCTGTAAATGAACATAACCACATCGGCATCCTGCTCTATAGATCCTGACTCACGGAGATCCGCAAGCACAGGTCTGTGATCCGGTCTACGGTCAACATCTCGGTTAAGCTGTGAAAGTGCTATAACCGGAACATCCAGCTCTCTGGCCAACATCTTCAACGATCTGGACATATCAGATACGAACTGCTGTCTCGACTCCACTCTTCCAGTGGTGCTCATCAGCTGCAGGTAGTCGATGATTATCAGCCCAAGGCCATTCTTGTTCTTAAGCTTTCTGCATTTTGATCTCAGCTCAGATATGGTCAGAGCTGATGTATCTTCTATAAACAGAGGTGATGCCGCTATACTCTCAGAGCTTGCAAGCACCTGATCCCAATCATCCTCCGCAAGCTGTCCTGTCTGCACCTTCTGTGAGTCCACCAGCGCATCCATGGCTATCATACGTGTTACAAGCTGTTCTTTGTCCATCTCAAGGTTAAATATAACTGTAGGGATCTTCTTTCTCACCGCCACATGATGGGCAATATTCAGAACAAATGCGGTCTTACCCATGGCAGGTCTCGCCGCAACAAGTATGAACTCCGATCCATGCAGACCGGTAAGCATATTGTCCAGATCTATAAATCCCGTAGGAATACCAGTTACCCTGGTGTTCTTTCTCGATGCCGCCTCTATCTGATCTATGACGTTCATGACGACCTTGTCGATCGGCACGAAATCATTTGCACCGTTTCGTTCCTTGATGATGTTGAACACGCCGCTCTCTGCACGTTCCAAAAGCACCTCGACTCCCTCCGAGTCAAGATAACAGTCCTTCTCCACTGTCTCGCACAACTTGATGGTCTTACGCAAAACAGACTTGTCAGCAACGATCTGTGCATAATGCTTTGCATTCACGGACGTTGGGACAGTGTCCAGTATCTCTGCTATTACCTTGGAACTTATAACCTCATCAGGTACATTGTTCTCATCGAGCTTATTCTTAAGCGTGACAAGATCTACTGCCTTGCCCTCTTTGAAAAGCTCCACCATATTCTCAAACAGTATTCCATACTGCCGATTGAAGAAGTCGTCGCTCACAAGCATATCCGCCGCATCCACTATAGCATCTCTGTCCATAAGCATGGAACCGATGACCGACTTCTCAGCATCGAGATTGTAGGGAAGTTTTCTCTTTACAAATGCGTCTTCCATGGCAGTTAAGCCTCCTCAACCTTTACGCTGAGCTCTGCCTGAACCTCCGGATGAAGCTTGATCTTAACCGTGAAACTTCCGACCGCCTTGATGGAATCCTTCATAACTATCTTCTTCTTGTCTATATCCTTTCCAAGCTGATTCTTAAGCGCATCTGAAATCTCCTTTGTCGACACAGATCCAAATGATCTTCCTCCTTCGCCGACCTTGATCTTCACTGTTACTGATGACTTCTCAAGCTCAGCAGCAAGTGCCTTTGCCTCCGCAAGATTTTCAGCAGCTACTTTCTCCTCATGTGCCTTCTTCAGCTTGAAATCATTGAGGTTCTTAGGTGTAGCCTCAATCCCCAGCTTCTTTGGAATGATGAAATTCCTTGCATATCCCTCATTCACCTCAACCATCGCGCCTTTCTTGCCAAGGCTCTTTACATCCTGTAATAATATAACTTTCATGTTCTATATATCTCCTTCCTTGTACATCTCATTGAGCAGCTCCACAAGCTCTTTCTTTATATCCTCGGCATTTGCGTTTGCAAACTGGGCAGCTGCAACATTCGCATGGCCGCCACCACCCATGCGCTCCATGATGATCTGTACATTCACATCATCTATGGCTCTCGCACTTATCTTGACATCGGATCCCATCTGGGCTATGACAAATGACGCCCTGACGCCTGCTATGTCAAGCATCTCATTTGCAATCTTTGCAGTGAGTACCAGCGGAGATTCAGGTCCCTTCTCCGGCGTGATAATTGATATTGCAAATGAATCAAGCACCATCTCGGCATGACTGACCCCGGCTGCTTTCTGCCTGTATGTCTCAATATCTGTTCTGAACATCTTTCTGACACGCATGACATCAGCACCGCTTCTCTTGAGGAATGCCGCAGCCTCAAAAGTTCTCACGCCCGTCTTGCTCAGGAAATTATCTGTATCTATCAATATACCAGCATACATGGCATCTGCCTCAGTTGGTCTGAGCTTGATCTTCTCATCCATGTATTGCAGCATCTCTGCGATCATCTCACATGCCGACGACGCAAATGGCTCTATATAAGAGAGTGTAGCATTTGCAATGACATCCCTTGTCTGCCTGTGATGGTCAAATACAACAATACTCTTCGCATAGGAAAGCAGTTCCTCACATTCGGTAAGTGTAGGATTATTCACATCCGTAACAACTACAACAGTATCGTCATCCACCAGACCAAGCGCCTGGTCGTTATTGATGATCATATCATCCGGGTAAATGCTGCTTGTAGTAAAGTTGCCGTATATAGGACTGATTGCCGATGAGACCTCATTTACAACAATATGAGCTTTCTTGCCCATGGCTGTCACCATCTTGTAAATACCTATGCCCGAACCAAATGCATCCATATCCGGGTTCTTGTGCGCCATGATGATAACCTTCTCCCTGGTCTCAAGAAGCTCCATAAAGGCAAGTGTCTTGACCCTCGCCTTAACCCTTGTAGACTTCTCAGTTCCCTGGCTTTTGCCACCAAAATAAGTTATCCTGTCGGCAGATTTGATAACAGCCTGGTCGCCGCCTCTTCCAAGAGCCAGCTCCATAGCCGATCTCGCAGCCTCAAAGTTCTCTATAAAACTCTTGTAATCCGTACCCAGACTTATACTTAAGGTAAGCGGAAGATCATTTCCTATGTTGATGGCCTTTACCTCATCTAACAAAGCGAATTTGTTCTCCCTCAGCTGGTCAAGGTACTTCTGCGGCATAACGAACATATACTTGTCCTTCTCCAGGTTCTTGACTATCGCATCCACATTCGCCATATACTTGTTGATCTTTCTGTCGACAAGGGCAACCAGAAGTGAATGCCGTACCTCCTCAAGAGATTCAAATATCTCGTCATAATTGTCTATATATATAAGACCTGCAACCAGCTTCTGGTCATGGTTTTCCTGTGTGAGCTGTTTTACGACTGTGGTATCAAACATATAAAAAGCAAGGAAAGTGTCCGTCTTGCCATGATGTCGTACGCCGTGGGCAGAATCAGTCTTGATGCCATCATCAGTCTTTAACCCCTCTCCATCACCTTTCTTCTCACCTTCATCGGCTTCCTCAGGATCAGGCTCGATTTTATTTACCTGCACCCTGCGTATCTCATACCGATACTGACGGCCACTAAACGCAATCTCTCCCTCGGTTACATTCTCCTGATATGGAAGACTCTCTTCTGTAACTTCCTCAAACACCTGTACTATGTTAAGCTTCATCAGCTTTCTCTTGCTGGTCTCCGTGATGTGGGAAAATTCATCATTCACCCACACTACCTTTCCATCCTCATCAAGGAGCGCATAAGGAACCGGAAACTCCTTTATCAGCTCCTTCTGCATCTTGCCATGTTCCATGGCAAATTCCACATAACGATCTTTGGATAGAGAAATCATTCGCAGGTAGACTATGATGGATATCGTACTATATATAATTGTAAACACAGTAGCCATAACTCCTGCGCCTATGCCTGCAAAGTACATAAACACTGTCATCAGACAGAACATTCCTATCAGATACAACGGAACCTGTCTGTATCGGTTATACAGTCCCTCTACATCTCTCATCTCGTTCATATGTCACTGCCTTTCTAATACTTACATCAACAATTTAAGTGTCGTGCTCCCATTGAGCCTACACACTTCATAAGTATAACATTGTGCCAATCCGATTACAAGAAATATAGAATTGCAAAAAATACAGGTGCATATAGAATTGCAAAAAAATACAGATGATACGCTTATCAGAGCAAAAGCCTGAACCGGCTCCACCATCTGCGTATACACCTGTATTTTTATATTACGTATTTATATTCTATATATCACATATTGCATGCACCATGCACACATCTGCAGGTTTCTCCGGCTCTGTATTGATTAGCCGTTGATCCTTGCAAGCAGCTCTTTGCCAAGCTCCTCGTTTCCAGGCTTGCCGAGAAGAGCGAACATGTTCTTCTTGTAGCTCTCAACACCTGGCTGGTTGAATGGGTTTACACCGAGTGTGTATCCACTTACACCACATGCGAACTCAAATGTGTAGAACAGCTCACCGAGAGTAAACTCATCGATCTTGTCGATGTTGATCTGGATGATAGGTATTCCGCCATCTGCATGTGCAAGAATAGTTCCGTTCATAGCACTCTTGTTTGCGAAATCAACAGTCTTGCCTGCAAGATAGTTAAGTCCGTCAAGATCTGAGTCCTCAGCCTCCATGATAATCTCACATGTTGGATTAAGAACATTGATAACTGTCTCAAAGTGGTTCTGTGAACCCTGCTGAATGAACTGTCCAAGTGAATGGAGATCTGTTGTAAAGTCTGTAGCTGTTGGGAAAAGGCCCTTGCCATCCTTGCCCTCGCTCTCGCCGTAGAGCTGCTTCCACCACTCTGATACATAGTGGAGTGCTGGCTCAAAGTTAGCAAGGATCTCAATTGACTTGCCCTTGTTGTACAATACATTTCTTACTGCTGCATACTTCATAGCATCTGAATCGTCGAAGTCCTGTGCAAGACAATCCTTTCTTGCTGAAGCTGCACCTTCCATAAGCTTATCTATATCAGCACCGCTTACTGCGATTGGCAGAAGACCAACTGCTGTGAGAACTGAGAAACGTCCTCCTACATCATCAGGAACTACAAATGTCTCATAGCCTTCCTCTGTTGCAAGTGTCTTTAAAGCTCCCTTTGCCTTGTCTGTTGTGGCATAAATTCTCTTAGCTGCACCTTCCTTGCCATACTTCTCAACAAGCTTCTTCTTGAATATTCTTGAAGCGATGCCAGGCTCTGTTGTTGTACCTGACTTTGAGATGATGTTGATAGAGAAATCTCTGTCACCGATCACCTGGAGCAGGTGAGCCATGTATGTGCTGCTGATGTTTGATCCTGCATAGTAGATCTCAGGAGTCTTGCGGATTGACTTGTCAACTGAATTGTAAAAGCTGTGTCTTAAAGCTTCGATGGCTGCTCTTGCACCCAGGTAAGAACCACCGATACCGATTACTACGAGCACGTCTGAATCTGCCTGTATCCTGGCTGCTGCCTTCTTGATTCTGGCAAACTCTTCCTTGTCATAGTCTACTGGAAGATCGATCCATCCAAGGAAATCATTTCCCTCACCGGTCTTGTTTACAAGTGTTGCCTTTGCAGCTACAACCTGATCTTTTATTGCTGCTATATCAGCATCTGTAGCCATGGCTTTTGCATTCTTAAAATCGAAACTTACTGTCTGTGCCATTTGATTACTCTCCTTACTTGTATTAATTTTTTCACACTGAGTCAATTTTAGCAAATAGGCATTCCATAATCAACCATAATATTAAAAATCCTCCGCGGGCCATATATAACATATAGCCCGGCGGAGGATCATCTGTTATGATTAACAACTACATCATAAAGTTATATTGCTATTTTACTGTTACCTTGATAGTCGCATTTACACCGTTGTCTGCCATTACATATACAGTACATGTACCCTTAGCCTTGGCTGTGATCACGCCCGTTCTGGAGATGGTTACAACCTTTGCATTGCTGGTTCTATACTTCTCTGTGCTGATCAGATGATTAAGAGGTTTCTTCTTTGCATCCTCCAGCTTTTGTTTATATGTGATCTTGAATGTCTTGCCCTTGGTAAGTACGACCGACTTCTTATTTACGGTGACTGATACAGCATTTGTGCATGTGGCATTCGGCATCGATACATGTATGACATTTGTCCTGCCGATGTATACCTTCTTACCGCCAACCTTCTTGTATGCAACCGTGAAGTACTTGTACTCTCTCTTGTTATTGAGATTCTTGTCCGTGTATGTAAGTGCCTTTCCTGCGCTTGCAAGTTTATTGTAGTTATTCTTGCCGTTGCAGTATGACCAGTATACATCATAGCCTGTAGCACCTGCCACCTTCTGCCATGACTGATTTACCTTGCCACTGATACCCTTGCCCTTCATCACGAAGAATGGAAGGTTCATTCTGTAAAGCTGTGATCCGCTTGGCTCCACCCAAGGTGCCTTCTTTATGACAAGTCTTCCTATCGCAAATGTGATCTTGTAGTTAGGATTTGATCCAGCCTTCTGGCTAACCTTGATCGTATACGTTCCTGACTTCTCACCTGCAGTTCTCTTGATTATGATTCCTGTAAGCTTGTCTTTTCCAACAAGACCTGCTGCTGTATATGAGAACTTAGGATCAGCCTTGCCCTCATACTTTGACGCATCATTTGCAGTTACTCTGATCGCTTTCCTGTTTACTGTGATAGCTGCCTTGGCTGTTGCTGCCTTGTAGTTTGTGTTTCCTGCAACTGAAACTGTCACAGTAGCGGTTCCTGCACCAACTATTGTCACTTTTCCTGTGCTGTCTACCTTGACAACCTTTGTGTTGCTGCTTGTAAATGTCTGCTTGTCAGTTCTGCTGCACTTAACGGTGAGGGCAAAAGGTGCTCCTCCATATGTCTTTGCTGCCACCCTGGCTACAGTGAGCGTTGTTTCAGCCTTGGTTATGTCAGCCTTGGCTGTGCTCTGGATGTCACCATCTGCTATCACATAGTTTGATACTGTCTTTCCTGTAACCGTTACATCTGTTATGCTGACTGTCTTGTCTGTTCCGGCATCTGCATCTTCAAATGTTCCTGTAGCTGTAATCTCAAGCTTCTCTCCGCTTACTATGCCATCGTAGATTACGTCTGAGTAATCGAGAACTGCTGCATCTCCTCCGTCGTAAGCCTTTGACTCAGCCTTGATGCCAGATATTGCAAGTGCTCTCTTGTTGATAGTAATTGTAGCATGTCCTGTCACAGTATTATATCCTCTGGCTGCAACCTTATAATATACTGTGTAAGGCTCTTCTGATGCCTGACTGTACTTTGGACTCTCAGCCTCATCACATGCATCCTCTGAAGTACCATATGTGACAACTGCATTCTCAGGAATGTCTCCTGTCACTGTTATTCCGTAAGCATTTCCATCGTATGTCTTTACAACATCAGCTGCGCTTATCTCTGAAGAAGTGCTTCTTGCTGATACAGTGAATGCCACAGGCTCTGTCACATACTCGTTGTAGTTGTCAGTTGCATTCACCTTTGCGTACATATAATATGTACCAGGTTCCGCTGATGTGGAGTTCTCCCACAGTGTGCCCTCTGTGTTCTGGTTCTCAGTTGTGTAATAATACTCGATTTCAGGATCTTCCTGTGCACCTGATACAGCCGGTACATCTATGTCATCGCCGTATGTGTAATCACTCATATTTAACTCAACTGCCTGGTCAAGTTTCTGGATCTCAAACTCTGCAAATGCTTCTACACCAGCCATATTTACAACTGCTTTGTAAGTACCTGCATTTGTCGGAGCGATATTGCTTGCCGGGTAAACCGTATCACCTGTTCCCTCATATGAGAGCACAGCTTCCACGCCGGTCTTTTCTGTTATCCAGTTCTTGACAACTGCATCTGCATACACTGTTCCGTCGTACTCTCTGCTCTCCGCAGATACAGTGCAGCTGGCAGCCTCGTCTCTGCCCTGATATGCGCAGTGTACAGGGAACTCAGTCTCGCTGCAGTATGCGATTATCCTGTCATTTCGTCCTTCTTTGAGCTCATATGTCCAGTTGTGGATATGTATCATATCCAATGACTTAGTTTCAAGTGTATAATTTGCTGTATTCGCTGTATCTCCAAGTGCAAATCTGTATGTGGATACAACCCTCTCTATTCCAGGTTTTGTGCCCCAAAAAACTACAATATAATCGTCATCATATACCAGCTCATCGCCATCAAGAAGCCCTGAGAACTGGATTCCCCGAATAGTATAATCATTTTCAACAAGTACCTTTTCTGCTCTGATAACCTTCTTGTCGATCTTTACTGTCTCTGTACCATACGAAGGAGCATAGCCATCTGCGTATACAAGATAATATACTGTGTGCTCTCCTGCATTCTTGAATACAGGCATTTCGCTTGAGTACGCCTCATCTGATGAAGCTGAATATAAAACTACCGCACCACTTACACCAGCTGCAGGAGTAACAGATGCGCTGTGCTGCTGTCCATCATATACGCCTTCCCAGCCTTCTGTAGTTACACCAAGCTTTGAAGCGGTCTTTACTGTCTTTGGCTCAGACCAGAGCGATGCAGGTTTTGTACTCTTTGCAGTGATCCTTGTGCGGATCTGTACAGCCTGTCCCTCTGTGATTCCTGATATCACATAATTTCCCGCTATATTCGTATTTGTAAGTGTAGTCCAGTTGCGTCCGTCAACAGAATACTGATACTGCTGTCCGTCAACAGGATTTATCTTTATCGATGTTGATGTCACATCTACGATCTCTATGCCATCAAGACTGCCTGTGTTCTGTATCTGCTCTACATCAGCAGGTGTAAGTCCTGTCTTGTCATTCAGCTCTGAAGGAGCAGTCGGTGTATCAGGTCTTGCCGCGATATCCATAACCGCCGGTGTATCCTCGCTGTCCTTCTTTGCAATAGTTATGTTCTTTCCTATAAAGTCATAGCTCTTGCCGTTCTCGTCAGTACCCGCAAGTGGGATCTTACCGTCCATGTTGCTTGTAATATCATATGTCACGCCGTCTGCTGTAACCTGATACTCAATATCATCTCCGAGATCCCATATGTTCTCAGCAGTATAATCTACCTGTCCGCTGACAACACCTATATCTATCACTCTGCCTACACCGAAGTTGAAGTATACGTGTCCGCCGCTTGGGAGATTTGTCCAGGACATGGTGATTCCGGAATCTACACCCTCAACCAGGGTTGCGACCTTCGTGCCACCGATATCTGCATATTTCTTTATAGTTGATTCCGTCGATGTGTTATATGCATATGTCTTTCTGGAATTGTAATATCCGATCCAGAAATAATCAGCAGGGGTTGCCGGCTTTAAGACAAATGATGGATTATCATCAACTATCTGTGCTGCAGTTGCGGCGCCAACCAGGGATACCTGCTGTACAACACCGTTCTGAACCGAAGCCATAAGAGCAGCACCATCTGAGTAATTTCCGCTTGTACTGCTGTTACCGATCATTGTATCACTGCTTATGGCAAATGCTCTCTGTCCGCTCGCCATATCTATATCAAAAATCATATTGTAAGGATCTGTAGGGTCAAATGCTACCCTGAATGCATCAAGGCTTGCAGATGTTGCATTTCCTGCCGACGGCTTCGCCTCACTGTTGCCGTAAGCTCTCCAATATCTGGAGTAGCTTGTACCCATCATATAATCCTTGCCGTTTTTGCTGTAATGACCAACCACATCAAATCTGTAGTCTGAGTCAACCATGTATGCCATGGTTCCATTGCTTATGTACCAGCTGCTGTATGGTTTTGTCCATAACACGCTGTCAGAACCAGGCTTAACTGCTTTGACAGGTCTGCTGACAATGCCATCCACAACACATCTGTACCATCTGCCGTGAACTGGTGTAAACGTGTATGTCTTCTCTGTTGCACCGTCTATATCCTCAAATGTTCCTCTCTTACTGTCTGAACTCTGCCACTGATATGATGACGGAGAGCCTAGAGTATCAGCAACTAAAGTTATGGTTGATGATCCCATGGCCTTTCCATATGGGTATCCATCATTCATAAATGTGACAGGGCCATCATCCTGGATAGTAAACGTGGCTGTATTGTTCGCAGGAAGCTGATAGTTCTTATTGTCAAGTGCTGTAGCTGTGGCTGTGTATGTTCCTACATCCACCGCTGCGCCTGTGACTGTCACACCACACACATCAGTTCCTACAAGACTGCTGCTGTCAACCTTGGCATCCGGTATCTGTTCGCTTCCCGTATATTTCAAGGTTGTGTTCGACCACACAAGCTGAACCGTTTTCTTCTCTATAGTAAAGTCCACAGACTTTGAAAGACCGTTATAATCATCTGTCTCGGCAACTTCAAACACAGCGGTATAATCGCCGGCCTTGACAGGAGTCTCCACCTTCTTGTCAGTGGATGTGCCATCCTTCATATAGTATGTAACAGTTGCTGTGCCATATCTTGACTTGTATACAGGCTGATTAGCCGCATCACCATATGTCCATCCTGTTATAGATGGAGCAGTGATCCATTTGTTTGCGCCCGTCTGCCCAGTTTCTAAAGTATTGCCGCTGGCATCCTTAACGATACCTGTTGTCATATCTACACTTCCAACATATATGTCAGGATATACAGAACCATATAAAGTCCATACATACAGATAATACTTCTTGCTCGAATCAAGCTTTATTCCATTTCCTGATACAGTGTCCGTCCTTGAACCACCGGAACTACGTGTGAACGCCGACTCTGTGATCCATCCTGCAAATCCGCAGCCAGATGGTGTAGAAGCACTTGCCCAACTACTATAACTATGTGATCTGGCATAACTTCCATAGTCAGTAAGCTGGCCGGATGTGAATTCCGTCTCCTGTATAGAAAGCTTACATGGTGCAGATGCATAACCACCACTAGATGTCCACGACCATCCAACCTGTGTCAGATACCCATCACTGCTCAAGGTAAAGCTGCTTATCTTCAAGTTATTCATCGCCGCCGCATATGCGGTTGATCCACTCGGCATGACCAGAATGCATGTCAGGGTCATGAACATAGCCATCAGAAGTGCCACGCTTCTGGCGGCCAGTTTTTTTACTGCTGTTCGTCCTCTCATATTCTACCTCTCTTTCTTTTCGGGGAAGTGTCCAAATCCCCCTTCTCATTTATAAAAACCGCTTATTTCGAGGATTTTACGCCAAAAAAAGATTATCTTGCGATAATTATTGACTCTTTTCCTCGAAATATTTATGATAATTATAATTCGCACACCAATGTGCGAGTCAATAGCTATTATGCATTTTTTACAAATTGTTTTGTGGATATTTACGGTGGTGTCAGCCTTGCTAAATGGGGATTTTGAAGTGCTGATGTTAAAAAGGGGGATTTGCTATTATGAGTTCTGCAAATAGAGACCTGTTTCAAATTGGTGAAGTCACAAAAAAACTTGGTGTGACAAGAAGAATGCTGCTAAACTACGAAGATCTTGGGCTTCTGACACCCGCATACAAAAATGAGAGCAGCGGCTTCCGCTACTACTCTGCCGACAACATTGCACACGTACGAATCATAAAAACACTTCAGAAACTTGGATTATCACTGTCAGAAATCAGCAGATATTTCAACAACACCGAAAACCTTGATGATGTTATTGAACGTATGATTTCTCTGCGTTCCCAGCTTGACCTGTGCATAGCACAGCTTCAGCTCCGCCAGTCCCAAACGGCAGACTTTGAGATTATTCATACCACTCTGCCAGCATTCACTGCATACTGCCAGGAATTCAGAGACTCTGATCTGGCTCAAAAAACCAACGATCTGCGCCAGACTTTTATCGAGGCGACAAAAAAATATCCGTTAGACTCCATATGCAAAATGTGCATAGAAGTTTCTATCGACTCAACATCCAACGGCAGGTACATGATTCCTGTAACTACAGAAAACGGCGTCATCGATACACATATAAAGGATATTACCCAGGTTTCAGCTATATGCATATACTATCGCGGTTCCTATGAGAACTTCCACACTGTCCAGGATAAACTGATTAACTACGCAAAAGAAAACGGTCTTACAGCCTGCGGCTATTTTCGCAATACATTTATGGAAGGCCCTCCAACCCACGGTGCAAACAAGAATGCCTATATCACCCAGATTGCCCTGCCAGTCCAGTCTATGACCACTGATTCTTCCTTATAACTGATACATATAATTCATATTGTATTATGAAAAAGCTCTTATATACAAAAAGCTCCCCATGCAGATCACCACGATCCGCACAGGAGAGCTTTTTTCAATATTATTATTCATACTCCATCTCATCCAAAGACCTGAATTTATATCCCTCCTTCTCCAGGTTTGTGAGAACCGTATCAAGAGCCTGTGCATTTGACGATGATACGTTGTGAATGAGAGGGACAGCTCCGGGATGATAGTATTTTGCAAAATGTTCTATGACATAGTCTGCGCCTGGCTGGTTGTTCACATCATAATCAAGGTAAGCCATACTCCAGAAGATGGTCCTGTACCCCATATCCTTAGCCAGCTGCAAAACCTGCTCACTATACTCACCGCACGGCGGTCTAAAATACTTATCCATCGGATATCCCGTCTCTTTCTCCATGAAATCAGCGCATTCTTCCAACTCCTTTTTTTGTTCCTCCACACTTATTTCCGGCAGACACGGATGATGAACAGTGTGATTTCCCACCTGATGCCCTTCTTCTTTCATCCTTTTTACTATATCAGGATTATCTCTTATATATGTCATAGTCACGAAAAAGCATCCCTTTGCATCATGCTTTTTCAGTACATCCAGCATCTGCTCTGTGTATCCGTTTTCGTACCCGCAGTCAAATGTCAGATACATCACCTTTTCTCCTTTATCTGAGCTTTTCCTGTCAATATAATATGCATCATACTGTTCCAGCGGAAAGCTGTCATCACAGCCACTTGCACCATGCTCCTTGTTTCTGACTATGTACCACGAATATTTCTTTGTGGGAATCTTGCTGTAATCCCTCAGTTTCGTCATATCCTCTGACATATTCCCATCACCGGAATCTTCATCTTTCTTCTCGCCAACATCCTGCGTACCGTCTGATCTTTCTCCCTTACCACCTTTCCCTTTCTGCGATTCTTCGCCATCTCCTGAATACGCATCACCAGGCGTCGCCACCATCTTCGCCAGATCCTCCTTTTCATATATTGAACACCCTCCAAGGAGCACCGCGACCACACACAGGGCACACAAGCCCGCCGTTACACATACCTTTTTCAACATCTACCATCCTGAATTTATTGACTCACCTATCCATCCGCAAGTATCTTCTGCATCATCTTATCCAGAAGTTCATCATAGGAACTGTTATCTGCCTTGCAGCCTTTATTTTTTTTATCATTCTTCGCCGGTTCCACATCACTGCTTTGTTCCACCTTGCCATCGACCGTCGCCGCTGCCTGTTTTCTGTCATTTTTCTTTATCCTGTTGGACAGACTGTTGCCAAGATAACTTCTCACATTGTCCCTGAGCGTCATCATGTACCAAGCCGGATCCCATTGGTTTCCCGCCATATAGAGTACGAGACACACCGCCAGCGAACATAGCGCCATCTTGACAGCCTCGCCATTATCACCTATTACATAATACTGATACACCGCCGCAAATATGCCTGTCCCGGCGGCGATCGCCCCCATATTTTTTATAAATCCGTTCCACGCATTCACCGGGATAACTCCTATCCTCAGTCTGTCTATGTATTTATCCACAAACGAACTCAAATCCTGTATATCCACATCCAGCGACGCTATATCTTCATATCTTTTTCTTATCTCCAGCAGTGCCTTCTTCTTTGTGCGCCCCATTCTATCGCTCCCCTTTATCAGGCTTTTAAGATAGCCACCCATGACTGCTCGTCCCACAACTCCAAGCAGTCCACACATAACGATCACATACACGCACACATTCTGACTAAATAAATTTTCAAACATAGTTTTACCTCTCTTCAACACATTCGATTATTTTTGTCACAATTATCTATCTTATCCGTTTGGCCGGTCCGGATGGTAGTATTATATGAACACCTTTTGCCTCCGTACAATTATTTTCGCTCGACAAATATTTGGGTTTTACAAGTTTTTCAGTTATGATATACTAAGCCTCAGATGAAATCTAAACGCACTGCACACGGCATGCGAATATTAAAATGATTGATAAAGTACAATAAGAAAAGAGGTATAGTTATGGTTTATAAGACTAGAGGGACCTGCTCCGTTGAGATTTCTTTTGATGTTATAGACGGAAGGCTCCACAACGTAAAATTCATAGGAGGATGCAACGGCAATCTCAAAGGTATAGGTGCTCTTGTTGAAGGTATGAAGCCAGAAGATGTCATAGAAAGACTCGAGGGCACAACCTGCGGATTCAAACCTACATCCTGCCCAGATCAGCTCGCTCAGGCTCTTAAGCAGTATCTGGCTACAGCATAGAATCAGGAGGATTAACAATTATTATGAAGAGAATTATACTGACCGGCGGCGGTACAGCAGGACATGTCACCCCTAACATGGCTCTGATGCCCGAACTTAAGAAACATGGTTATGACATCCAATACATCGGATCATACGATGGAATGGAGAAAAAACTTATAGAGGACATGGGAATTCCATACCACGGAATATCATCCGGCAAGCTCAGAAGATACTTCTCCATGAAAAACTTTTCCGATCCATTTAAAGTTCTGAAGGGCATCTCAGAAGCCAGGAAACTTATGAAGGAACTGCATCCTGACATAGTGTTTTCAAAGGGTGGTTTTGTAACTGTCCCAGTAGTATTTGCAGCACACTCTGCCGGCATTCCCGTCATCATCCATGAATCAGATATGACCCCGGGACTTGCAAATAAACTTGCACTTCCAAAAGCGACAAAGGTATGCTGTAATTTCCCCGAGACAAAAGATCTGTTCCCTGAGGGCAAGGCAGTTGTCACAGGAACCCCTATAAGAGAAGAACTCTTTAACGGAGATTCAGCATTTGCTTATAACTACTGCGGATTCACAGACAACAAACCCGTTCTTCTGATAGTCGGTGGAAGTTCAGGCAGTGTGATAATAAACAACGCCATAAGAGACAATCTCGACAAACTTCTTGAGAAATTCAATGTCATCCACCTCTGCGGAAAAGACAACCTCGACGAAAGTCTCAGGGAAAAGGCAGGTTATGTACAGTTTGAATACGTCAAAAAAGAACTCGCAAGCATGCTTGCGCTCTGTGACATCATAATCTCCAGAGCAGGAGCAAACGCCATATGTGAACTTCTTGCGCTCAGAAAACCAAACATCCTGATTCCTCTCTCAAAAGCAGCTTCCAGAGGAGATCAGATACTGAACGCTCAGTCATTTGAGAAAAGTGGATACAGTTACGTCATAGAAGAGGAAGAACTGAATACAGAATCACTGTTCAAGGCCATACGTGAAGTATACGACAACAAGGATAAATATATTAAGGCCATGGAATCCAGCAACCTGACAGATTCCACCGGAATCATCGTAAATATGATAGAGGAGCTTGTGAACAGTAACGACTGATGAATTCAAAGCCCCAGGAAATGCGGGATTCAAAACGCACATGCAAAAAATACGGGAGCACCCTTTCGGGTGCTCCCGTATTTTCTTTATACTTAAATATCCTAGTACGCAAGTGCCTGAAGTGCTGCCGACTTTGTAGCATCATCACACACCTGATCTCCTATGTATATAGTAACCGTACTCTTGCCCTCTGCAGGGAATGCAAATACGATCTTCAAAGTCTTGTCAATATATGTTCCATCAGATCCGAATTTTGCAAGATCCATGCTGACCTTTGTACCATAATATGTGATAGTAAAGCCGCCATTCGTTGACTCCTCATAGTACCATACAGAAGTCTTAGCCTTCTTTGTAAGGGCGTCTCCATATGTAACCCCTGTATTAACAGTTTTCTCAACGCCTGACTTCTGGACATCTGCATATTTGATCTCGTTCTTCTTCAAGCTGTCAATCTTTTCCTTTGCAACATCGTCTGTCTTGTACTGGAAATATCCCTTAACAAAAATCTGTGCTGTCTCCGGAAGTACAAGGTACACACCGCCACAAAGTGCTGCTACAACTATAATTGCAATCAATATTTTAAGAAATGTCTTCATAATTATCTCTCCTATTCTTACTCAACAAAACATAAATTAAAATAATTCTTTCTCCAATTGGAAGATAAAATCTTCCAGAAGCTGCATACGTTTACTGTACTCCATACGTCCAGCTTCAGTCTTGCACCTCTTAATCTTTGGTTTATTGATCTTGTAAAAATTCTTGATCCTGTAATATGCTCTCTTATAGCTGGCCTCATCCTCTATAGCCGTCGCCATCGAATCCCAAAGCACACTGATAGCACCAACCTCATCAAGAAGGTCAGCATCCATAACTATCCGGCACTCCAACGACAGATCAGCATCGGTATCCTTCTCCTCATGGATCATGATTATCTCACCGATCTTGGCTATCTTTACTGGATCAACACCCAGACTGTCCAAATAATTAACCGCTATCTCAGCGCCAACCTCACCATGTGGTCTGACTCCATCCCAGCCAACATCATGAAGAAGAGCAGCAAGCACTATAATATCAAGGTCTCCTCCCAATTTCGACTGAAGCTTTATAGCCCATCTGTATACTCTCATGGTGTGCTCAAATCTGCTTCTGAACGGATAATTAGGCGGCCGGCCATTCACTGCGGTCTGTTCCTTTACAAAATCAATTACTTCAGCGTAATTCATATAAGTTTTCGCCCCTTGGAAATCACTATTCTACTAAATTTGTCATCTCGTAGAAGTATCATATTTGATGATAACATCTTTTGTAACGTTTTGCTATATTTTTTTAAACTTTTAATAAATTTTGCAACAAAAAATCCATGCGGTCTTCCTTCGAAGCGTCACCATAGACGTTACCTCGGCAGTTAGCTCAGCCCAGGCACCCTCACGGCACACAGGAGATTCCCCTTAGTGCTGCTTCGTCTCCGACCTGACACGGTTCGAAGATTCCTGTTGCGCGAGACCCAGACATCAACACCACTTACCGAGGGCAGCCCTACAGCGGCCACCCCTCTGGAAGACCATCACCCCTGCTATAGCGGATTGCAGGTACAGGGCGCCGCTACCTCCCCGGTTGCATGGAAACTTTAAAAC
>CAKQQK010000019.1:0-38236 GCA_934270935.1 uncultured Coprococcus sp.
GTATATCCCTTAGTACCTCATCCGTCGCCGTCACATACACATACAATGAATAGTTGATTGTTCCATCACTCCAAAACGCAATTCTTCCCGGACTCAAAGTGTAAAATGTCGCATGACACCCCTGGACATCAGTGTATATCATATCTCCGTTGCTGGTATTGTTTACTCCCGCCAGAGTATAGGATTCATACTTATATGAACCCCTGAGCTCAGTTTTTACTCCGTTATATCTGAAACTGACTATTCCTATATCTCCTGAGATTATATACTTTACATCTGTTATACCTTTACAGCTATGGTCTACATCAAGGTATACACCTATCTGTGTCAGGTCATCGGGGGATGACACCTCCCCACTCTTCACGGCTGTATGTGTGCTTTTCACGTCATCTGACGCATCTCCGCATCCCGGCAGTATGGACAGCATACAGACTGCGATCAATATACATATTATTTTCTTTATACCCATATCAGATATATGTCTCATATTCTGCTCCAATTACCAGGCTATTCCCTGATGACATCCAAGCTCCTTACACTTATATGCCATGGTAGGATCTGTAGGATCCCATGTATGGCTGTAGTCGAGCTGTACTGATGATGGCTTAGGGAATGGGCCATCTTCATTGCTTTCAAATATAGTTACTTTTGTTCCAAGTTCACAGTTATCATATATCCACTTTGCATCTCCTGCTTTAAGTCTTATACATCCATGGGAACATGTAGTTCCAAGCTGGTTATAAGCGCTTACAGAGAGTGTTGTAGGATCCTGTGAGCCATAATATACTGAATGAAATAATATATCACCTGTGATAAGTGTATCCCACTGTCCATAACAAGGTCCCATGAGAGTCCACCATCTGCCCTTCATAGGAGTGTAGAATGTTCCAACTGGTGTTGAATCTCCTCCTGAACATACAAATGCTTTTACAGGAATGATATATCCATTGTCACCATCCTTTGCATATGCTGTCACAACATTCAGTGTCTTGTTTACCTTTATCTCATATGAATCCTGTTTGCCGATCACCGCATCCACATCGATAAGTCTCTGTCCATCTTTTCCAAAGTAGAACTTATATCCATTTGCATATGCCCATCTCTTCTGATACATTACACCCTTGTCACCAAAGTAATAGTAATTGCCGCCGATCTCGGTGTATCCTGTAACAGGAGTTCCGCCATTTTTCAGATAATATGTGTATTTACCTACTGTTCTCCATCCATCTGACGTGATAAGTGCACCATATTCAGTGAACAGATAAAGCTTTCCATCTATCTTTGCAGGACCTGTATATGCAACACCGTTGCTTCTGTAGTACATCTTGTTGCCATGGCCTGTGGTGTACCAGCCTGTGTATGGTTTTCCATCTGAATCAAAACGATAAGCTATTCCGTTTACTTTCTTTACACCGCCGGCCAGATATCCACTGTTTGAAAAATTATAATAATAACGGCTGCCTTTCACTTTATGCACACCGGTATATGCCTTTCCATCTGATCCAAAGTAATATGTCTTACCATCCACAGTTTTCCAGCAATTCTTCATCATGTGGCCATCTGCATTGAAATAGTAATTATAACCGCCCACTTTATGAAGTCCTACATAAGCATAACCCTTCTGTGAAAAATAATACCTGTTACCATTTGTGGTTGCCCATACAGACTTCTTCATAGCACCATCAGAGCCAAAATAGTAATAGAACTTTCCAATCTTGCGAATACCCTTCACAGCCTTGCCATTGCTTCCAAAATAATATGTTCTCTTATTCATTGTCTTCAGCACATTCTTCTGGATAATACCTGACTGCGCTGCGTAATACCTGTCGCTTCCAACGCGGAATACAAGATTTCTCACGATGGTACCACCAGGTGCCGCATAATAAGTTCTTCCTTTATAATTTATAAAACTACTTCTAACCGCTCTTCCTGAGCTTGCAAAATAGTAATAATACTTGCCGGCCTTTACGATCTTTTTTGTAACAGCTGCGCCATTTGCCGCAAAATACATCTTCTGGCTGCCATTTACGAGTGTAAGTCCTCTGGCCATGGCATTGCTTGTCTTACTGAAATAATAAAGTTTGCCATTTATATATGTAAGCCCGGATGCTCTTGAACCATCAGCCTTCAGATAATAAGTCTTCTTGACATATTTGCCGTTGGAAGACTTCACACTTAGTGTGATGAAACGGTTTCTGAGCTTCACATTGTTCTTGTAATAGTACCATCTGCCGCCAACATGATACCAGCCATTTTTATCTGCCGCAGGCGTTGCATAATCCTCCTGATCCACATAATTGTCAGATGAGCTCTCCGCAGCGTACACCGTATACATGTTTCCACTGTTTGAATTCACCACAGAGTCCACTCCTGAGACGCCATTCGACATCAAAAGAGCTGCTGCCGTCGCCAAAACAATTCTTTTTAAATTGAACATATTCCTTCTCCCTCTTACCTATTTCTACATATCATTCAAATGTTTCTGATAAACTCTCCTGGTCTGTTGTCTTCTTATTCCAATACACATTCCACATTCCACCATGGTCATCAGAAGAGCAGATCCTCCTGAACTTATGAACGGAAGCGTAACTCCTGTGTTTGGAAATAAATTTGTAGCCACACTTACATTTATAACTATCTGACAGACAAGATGTATCATAACTCCTATGACTATCATACTGCCAAAAACATTTGAAGACTCCTTTACTATAACATACATCTGATATAACAGATAGCCATAAAGTAGAAACAGAAGAACTGCTCCAACAACTCCAAGTTCCTCACACACAATAGCAAATATCATGTCGTTCTGAGCCTCTGGTATAGCAGAAAGCTTCTGTGTTCCATTGCCAAGGCCCTTGCCGAGGAATGAACCACTTCCTATAGCATACAGAGACTGGATAACCTGATACCCCACGCTCTGTTCATACTTTTCTGTATAAAGCCATCCAAGAATTCTTCCCGCACGGAAGTCATCCATCTGCTCAAGTTCCTCCTCTGTCGGGAGATACCTGATAGACATCCTGACATATACCACTGCGACAACCACAGCGGCCAACAAAAATATCATATGAAATTTCCAGTTTTTGCTTGCAATCAGAGTGGAACAATAACAGATTCCAAGCACGACTATACATGAACTGAGGTTTGTCGATATGAAAAGCAGAGCCGCTGCCTGGAAACCGACCAGCAGCCACAGCGTCAGTATCGTCTGCCACTTATGCATCTCTCTCCATTTACTGCTTATATACGATGCGATAAATACGATCAGCAGTGTCTTTACCATATCTGCAATCTGTATTCTGAACGGTATTCCCGGAATCTGGATCCATCTTGTGGCACCATTTACATTTACTCCAAGAGGTGTCACCAGCAATAATATCAATATAGCTGACAGGATATAGCAAGGCCAGGCAAACTTCTTATAAATTCCATATGGAAGGTACGCAAGTCCCCATATAGCTCCTGCACCAATTATGATAAATATTAACTGGCTTTTGAAATTGCTCATGGCAGTTCCGTAACTTGAAGCACTGAATATCATGATAAGACCAAATGCAAGAAGGAATGTGATTGCAATTATCATCTTGTATATAGTTCCGGAAGTATATCTGCTTTTTTGTTTGTCTGTGGAGTTTTCCACGGTCACTGCATCACTCATTACTTATCTCCTTGATAAATTTATAGGCACTTATAATATCCGTATCAAATAAATCTATACTATCCCTATAATAAGGTTTCTCTATATCTATCGCGTCACATCCTACATGAATTCTTCCCGTAGAGTCACCATTCCACTCCAGATCCATACACTTGCCTTTCTCATATGAGCTGACATCTGCTGTCTTTCTTATGCTCATATCTCCTATCTCTATATCGAGATTTGCTGTATCATCTGTGAATAAAATATCCAGCCCCGCCTCCATATCACGGAGCACAACACCTGTATCTATCATCACCTTATAGGATGTTCCAACTGTATTATCTTCATTTATATCTTTTTTTTCAACCACAAATGATTTGCCATCTGCATCGCTTATGGATAATCTGTATCTCTCAGCTATGTAATCACTTCCGAAAAAGTCAAGTGACACATCCACCTTCTGATCTGATATGTCATCCGCATACAGTTTCACAAGCTCACCATCATTATTTATGGCAAAATATATCCGCATATTCGCACCATTCATGATCTCATTCACAAATTGTTTTATATCATGTACCAAATCTGCCGTATTGTCAATGGCTTCTATCTCCGGCATATAATCATCCAGAAATTTGTACACCTCATCCAGATTCATATCATGGGTTCCAAAACAATCGTCAAGATAGCTGTTAAAATCATTAACATCAAAATCCAGAGAATAAATATCACATTTCTGCTGCCTATCTCCGACATCTATAGTCTCCTCGCCTTCATGGCGGCTGTCCATCTTTAAAAAATATTTAGCAGTTTTTGCTATTATACCGGATCTTGTCTTATCGTTCTTCTGATCCATATAATTGCCTGTCACAAAGTTCATACAGTCCGCATAAGCCTTTCCAAATGCGTACACTGTCTCATTATCTATACCAAGTATCGAAACAATCTGGGAATTGCTCATATTTGTTATGAGATTGTCCGCATATTGTATTCTTATCGCCATGTCACCTATATATATGTATGACGATCTCTGATTTGCAAACAGTTTGAAACTTTGATTGTTTATCCCTGTCTCCAGAATAAACTTTCTGCTGTCAACATCTCTGTTCAGGGATATCTTCACATCATCATCCACAGAATCCTCAAACAGAAAATTCTGATTGCCATTCAGCATACTGCTGCCCATGGCATATGTTCCATACTTCTGGTTCATCCCAGAATTCTCTGAGGTTTTTATAGTATTTGACATGGCTTCCACAAGTTTCACCTGTGGCTTTCTCATCAGATGAAAAAGAATAATTGCAACAACCACAGCTGCCAGGATTGTAACCGCTGCTATTATTCCAATTATTCTTTTTAATATCTTTTTATTGTTTTTTGTATGCATATTCGTCATGACTCTCATTTAACCAGGAGATTGCATCACACAATCCTTCCTCTGAAAACTCAAATTGCTTTGAACCTTTCTTCTCATCCGGTGTAACCTCAAAACAAAATGGTTCCGGCCATATATATGCCGTCAGAACCGTCTTCGTCTCAGGCTTGCTCTCCTCTGCGAAATCCCCCTCCTGTTCCTCTGCTTCGGAGGGGATCTCCACAGTATCTTTCTGTATCATGTATCTGATACCTTTGTCGCTCCCTTTAAATGGTCTTGACTTGTAGAACTCCAGTGCAAGAAGCTCTGGTCTGTTTATCATATAATCACCTTACTTTATAGTAAATGGATATACCTCTATAATATTCTTTGTATCCTCATTCTTTATATAAAGGTATGTAACTCCCTTAGGAGCACTGTCGCCGATATTCACCCATGTTGACCATCCGTCAACAACAGGATCTGAGAATGTTATGGAATCTGACTTGTTGCCATCAGCATATACTACATATCCTGATATATTGATAGAATCACTTCCAGAGAATGCAAATGCTGTATGGATATATATGTTGCTTCCACTGCTTATGCTGTCTGATCTGTCGTCCAGATCACTCTCTGAACTGTTGACAAATGACTGTATATCCCATTTTACAAGCTCTGTATATATCTTCTGAGCTGTAGGACTTCCCGCATATCTGAGTTCTCCGAGATACTGCATTGTAAGCTCGTTTGAGGCACTCTTATTTGCCTTTATATAAGCCAGTTTTGCATTGACAATCTTGCTTGATACGTCTGTCTTCTCGACCTTTTCATAACACTCAACTGCCTTCTTGTAATCCTTGTCACCTACTGCCTGTGCCGCAAGAGCTATATAGCACTTATCCTTCTCTTTTACACAATTCTTATATTTTGAATCAACCTTATCATAACTCTTAATGGCATTCTCGTATTCCTTGTTCTTGTAATACTCGGTTGCCTTCTGATAAGTACACTCACTTGCCTTATCAGCATAATCGTCGTACTCTGACTTTGTGAACATATCATAAGCATCGTCGTACTTTCCATCTTTGAGAAGATCTGTGCCCTTGTCATAGTAACACTTTGCAAGGAGGGTTGCTGAATCCTCATAATCCTCTATGGTTGTCAGAAGATCTATAGCTCCGTCATAATCCTCCGCTGTTATCAGTGACTGAGCCTTCTTATACGTACACTCTATAACCTTGTCTGAGGCATCCTTGTATGTTCCTGCATTCTTGAACGCATCTATGGCGGCATCATATGATGCTGCATTCATCTGATCCATTCCTGCACTGTAATAACACTGACTTGCCTTGTCAAATGCGTCCTGGCTCTTAACTTCCGAAGCCTTTCCTCTCTGTTTGCCATCTTTTTCTGCAGCCTGCTTACTTTTGGCAGCTTTGTTATAATATTCTGCAGCTTCAAGATTCTTGCCATCTTTCTCAAGGGACTCTGCATAATTATAATATGCATCACCATTTGCCAGATTATAAGAATCCTTGAAATTACCCAGATCCTTGTAGAGAGTAACCGCCTCTTCAATCTTGCCCTGTGAAATCATATCGCCTGCATCATTATACTTTTTGAACTTTGGCACGAATAAAAATGCAAACACACCTATGGCTAAGACTATAACTATAGGAATTGTGATAAGAGCGATCTTAGCACCTTTTCCCATAGGCTTCTTTTCGCCCTTTTTCTTTATCATTACATCATCACCCACAGGAGGCATATTCCTCATACCCGGCTGCGGAATTCCATTCTGCGGCGGCATCCCTCCCGGACCTGACATTCCATTTTGTGGCGGCATTCCATTTGGCATTCCGTTCTGTTGTGGCATCATGCCCTGTGGTGGCATTCCACCTGGCATAGGATGCTCCGAAGGAGCCTGATGCATAGGGACAGGCTGACCTGCAGGTGTAAGTGGCTGATTCTCCATACCAGAGCCTGTCAGTACAGTTGTGCTGTCATTGTCAGCATTCGCACTTGTGAGCACCGTCGTACTGTCTTCATCACTATTCTGTTCATAATTGATCAATGGAAATTGTTTTCCACATACAGGGCACACCCTGATGTCATCTCTCATCTCACATCCACAATTATCACAATACATATCTTTCCCTCCATTTCTATGGATCAGTTTATTTTTTATGAGTTACTTTTAAATATAAAATCTTCATTAGATAACCTTACCACACTATTATCTGGAATTATCACATCCATATTGCTGTAAACCTGTGTACCATTCAGATATGTATGATTAGTAGAATTGTTATCTCTCAGATAGTTCACACCATTTATACTTGTTATATATGCATGTCTTCTACTTATAGACTTGTTTCCTGTTATCTTAAAATCCACGCCCTGATCAGCCTTACCTATACAGAATACCTGCTTGTTTATCTGAACTGTTTCACCTGTACTCTTTCTTGTGATGGTAGGCTTGCTGCCTCCGACAATGGTTCTGTTGCTGAAGAGAGTTGTAGGTGGTTCTTCATCTATCTGTTCGCTGAGTCTTCTGGCCTCCTCAACCTGGCGCTTTGCAACATCTGCCTGACGCTTTGCTTCCTCAGCATTCTTTCTTGCTGCAAATTCAGCCTGCAGTCTCGCCTCCTCAGCGTGCATCTCACGCTCCCTGGCGCGTCTGATCTCATCTGCATACTGTGAAGAAGCTTTCTCTGCCCTGATTCTCTCCTCCTCTGCGCTCTGATACAGCGAATCATCCCCCGCTGTAAGGATTGCAGTCTGCTCGTAATCTCTAGCCTCCGCAGTCACTCTCTGTCTCCATATCTCAGCTTCAACCCTGGCTGCTTCGGCCTTCATTCTGGTCTCCTCAGCCTCTCTGGCCACTCCAGCCTGATACTTGGCTTCCTCTATCTGTCTCTTTACTTCATTCTCAGCATTTATACGGGCTTCCTCAGCTCTCTTTGCTGCTTCTTCAGCCTTATGTATAGCCATCTCTTTGTTGTTTGTATCTGTGGTGAGAACCTCGCTTCTGCCATTCTCGCCCTGTATTATAAGGAGCTGGCTGGTAGATCTCAGTTCCGACACAAACTCATTAAAATGAAATGCATCAAATTCTCTGTGGTCATTGAAATAATCAACTATCTGATTTGCACACTCAATGGCAGGTGTATGTGCGTATATAAGTGACGACAACAATTCGTTAAAAAATTGTCCGATATTCCTATTCTCGAAATTACATTCCAACGGAAGATACAGAAGCTGTACAGAAAAATCCACAAATTTGACAAACATTGAATTGACATCCCATACTATCTTATCAAGCTTAAGTCCATTTTGTATAATAGAAACAAGCTGTTTACTGATACTGAATACGTATTCAACAAGTTCGTCCCTGAACACAGGCTTCTGTGCTATCTGTGCAAAACTGATATCCCCATCTATCGAGTACTCAAGTATTCTGTCCCCCTTGACAAATACTTCCTTGCACGTACTTGTATTTCCCGCAAATGGCACGTTATACGCATTCATCTCATATTTGTTGATTGGAGTTGCCTGATCCAATCTATATTCGATCTTCTTATATTCTCTTAATGTCTGAGTCATTCCCCAATACCTCCTACAAATATTTACAGTAATACTTATACAGTATAACAAACACTAAAGCCACATTCAAGGCAAAACAAATGTACACTGGGTAAACAAAACAACCCACTGCAATATACAAAAAATCCCTGATCCGAATATCCAGATCAGGGATGCTTTAGAGGTGCGAGCCGGATTTGAACCGGCGATGACGGTGTTGCAGACCGGGGCCTTACCACTTGGCTATCGCACCATATTCTATTATATGAGGACATCTTCATGATTATGTCAAATGTCCTTAACTCCCCGAGTAGGGCTCGAACCTACAACCCCTCGGTTAACAGCCGAGTGCTCTACCATTGAGCTATCGAGGAATATACGTCATATAAGCATCCCTATAAAGGAACGCAGAAGGAGGGATTTGAACCCTCGCGCCGCGCAAACGGCCTACACCCTTAGCAGGGGCGCCTCTTCAGCCACTTGAGTACTTCTGCAAAATGCCTAAATAAAAATCTCCTACCAAAGAGTATTTAATTTTTGACGCTCGTTTATATTAACAAAATACACACTTATTGTCAAGGGTTATTTTTTAAATAGTCAATTTTAGTAATTTTCAGAAAAAATCGATATGTACAAAATGACCATCAGATGTATAAATTGAAAATTTCGTGTACAAAATGTATATATAAATAAAAACAGACCTTAAATTATCATAGATAAAATAAGGTCTGTTTTTTGAAATTACTTATATAACTTTTCTCTTTTATATACTTATCATCTTAACGATATACTGTTCTGATCCAAGTTGTATAATAATACTTTGTTGTTGCAGGATAAAGTTTTCCGCCAATCTTGCATACTGGAACTACATAGAATCCAAATGTCTGATACTTTTTAAGGCCAGTTATCACATATGATCTTGTTGAAGCACTTACCTTAACCTTTCTCCATATACCACCATTTGTTCCTGATGAATCTCTGTTGAAGTATACATAATAATACTGAGCGTTTGCTACACCTGTCCACACAAGCTTTGCGCTTGTATCGCTTAAAGCCTTCATACTTTTCAGATTAAGATATGCCTGTGGTACAACAACCTTGAATGGAGACCATGCACTCCAAATTGTAACACCATCACTTGTCTTGATATATGATCTGATTCTTACCTTGAATCCCTTGTTCTTGATTGCTTTTCTTGCCTTGAGACTTGTAACCTTTACTGTTCCATATGAATATGAGCTTGATGTACCGACATAAAGGCTTGTCTTACCGTTAAGTGCACATACCTGAACCTGGCATCCATTTGGAGTTGCTGTATTATTTGAATTATAGAATGAATTCTTATCCCAACCTATAGTTACTTCATTGCTCTTATTTGGATCCCATGTGAGGTTTCCCTTGCTGTAAACTGCAACATTCTGTGGATTTACAGGTGCTGAATATAATCCATTCTTTGTTGTTCCATACTTTGTCATAGCTATGTATCCTGATGTTGACTTTTTGTATGGCTTTATTGTTACACTATATCTACGTCCTGATGTTGCAGACATAACAGCCTTTGGTGAAGATACGATCTTTGTCTTTACAGTTGCACCTGTGTCAAGTTCTATTCTGTATCCTGTTGCACCTGCTGATGCTGCCCACTTGAAAGATATTGCCTTTGAAGATCCGGCTGTCTGCTTGATTGTTGAATAATCTATATCCTTTGGCTTTGTTACAACCTGAATAGGTGATGATGTTGCAACTAATACATCATTGTATCCCTGTCTTACATATGACTCAACCTTTACATAATATGCTGTTCCGGCGCTGAGTCCTGAAACATATCTTTCTACACTTGAACTAGGATAGGAGCTTAATGCTATATATCCTGATGTCTTGCTCTTTGAATAAAGAACCTTGTATGTCTGTCCCGGATTATCACTCCAGCTTATCTGGACTGATGATGTTGATGCATCTGTCTGCTTAAGACCTGTAACAGCGCCAGCAGCGGATGCTGTGATTGTCATTGCAAAAAGCATAATTGCCATTATTGCAAGGACAAATAATGATTTTTTGATCGTGTTTTCTTTTCTCATTAAATCTCTCCTTCTTCTTACTTACCCTTCTGTTGAATCCATCGTGCTCTCCTCATATTATAAAGTTTACATTTTTTTAATTTTTAAGTCAACCATATGGTAATCGGCATTATCACTGATTTGTTTGGACAATATTAACAAATCAGCCAGCATTGCCTATATAACAATGCTGGCTGATTAACAATTACCACATGAACCTGACTCTATAATATAAATTTTAGTAGTATACAGTCTTTATATATGTTGTGTAATAATTCTTTGTAGTTGCCGGATAAAGCTTTCCATCAACCTTACATACTGGAACTACATAGAATCCAAATGACTGATACTTTGTAAGACCTGTTATCACATATGATCTAGCTGAAGCACTTACCTTAACCTTTCTCCATGTACCACCATTTGTTCCATATGTATTTCTATTGAAGTATACATAGTAGTACTGAGCGTTTGCCACACCTGTCCACACAAGCTTCGCACCTGTATGATTCACTACTTTCATCTTGTTGAGGTTGAGATAAGCCTGTGGTACAACAACCTTGAATGGAGACCATGCACTCCAGATTGCAACACCACTGTCTGTCTTTATATATGTTCTGATTCTAACCTTGAATCCCTTATTCTTGATTGCTTTTCTAGCCTTAAGGCTTGTAACCTTAACCTGATATGAATAGCTTGTTGCCATTCCCACATAGAGACTTGTCTTGCCGTCAAGTGCACACATCTGAACCTGATATCCATCTGGTGATGCCTCTCCTGATGAGCTGTAGAATGAGTTTTTATCCCATCCGATCTTAACTTCGTTGCTCTCGTTAGGATCCCAATCAAGATTGTTCTTGCTATAAACTGCAAGATTCTGTGGATTTACAGGTGCTGCATATATTCCATATGCCCATGTTCCTGAACTATCCATGGCAATGAATCCTGATGATGACTTTCTATATGGCTTTACAGTCACTGTGTAACCACGTCCTGATGAAGCAGGCATGGACGCCTTTGTTCCTGTTACTACTCTCGCCTTTGTTCCTTTCTTGCCCTCGATCTCTACTCTGTATCCTGTTGCACCGGCTACTCCGGTCCACTTAACCGTTACCGTCTTGCTTGTTCCAGCTGTCTGCTTGATACTGCTGCTGTTGACATTTTCCGGAGCTGTTACGACCTGGATAGGTGCTGATGTTGCAACATATATCTCATTCCAATTGCCTTCTTCTATATAAGAAGCAATCTTTACGTAATATGTTGCTCCTGCATTGAGTCCATAAATAGACCACTCTGTTAATGAAGTCGTATATGATGTATCCTCAACATACCCTGAATTCTTGCTCTTTGAATAATATACCCTGTACTTCTGTCCTGGGTTTGCATCCCATGTAACCTTTACACTATTGCTTGAAGCACCTTTCTGTCTAAGCTTTGTTACAGAGCCTGCAGCAGATGCTGTGATCGTCATTGCAAAAAGCATGATTGACATGATTGCAAGTACAATGAGCGATCTCTTCATTGTTTTCTCTCTTTTCATAAAATCTCTCCTTTTTCTTTTATTTTCCCTCCATAAAATGATTCTATCATCTTGGATTTATCTGATAGAATCACGGTTCAGATAAAATTTTAAACTCTTAAATATATAAAGTCAATCTCATTTGACTATTATAAGCAAGTGTAATATATACAATTTTGCTTGTTTAAAATATCTTTACACTGATTACATGATACTTTAAATTGAACTTTACATGTTAATTCTTCTGTGCAAGATAATCCTCCACAGCCGTCTCATACAGATTATGGCCCTCAGAATCTATGACGACTATAGCAGGAAAGTTCTCAACTCTCATCTTTCTTATGGCCTCTGTTCCAAGATCGTCATATGCTATGACCTCAGACTCCTTGATACACTTTGAAAGGAGAGCTCCCGCTCCGCCAACTGCAGCCAGATATACAGCTCCGTTGTCTTTGATAGCCTGTATGACCTCTGGGCTTCTCTTGCCTTTTCCTATCATCCCGCAAAGTCCTTTACTCAGGATAAGCGGTGTATATTTGTCCATACGGCTGCTGGTCGTAGGTCCCGCTGATCCTATCACCTGACCCGGTTTTGCCGGTGTAGGTCCTAGATAATAGATTACATTGCCATTCAGATCTATCGGAACTATCCCCTTCTCATAAAGTTCAGTTCCACTGGCATCTTTGCATCCCGATTCGATGATCGAATCGTACATTCTCTTGTGCGCCGCATCTCTGGCACTGTACACTATTCCATCTATATATACGTAATCTCCAGCCTTGAGATTTTTCACTTCTTCTCTGTCAAATGGTGCTTTTATATGTTTGTCCATGATAAATCAAACCCTCCTGCTTATAATCCGCCAGTTTCTTATATCCTGTCAGGATCTTATAAAACTCTTGTCACATGTCTGTTCACATGGCAGCACATATTCACCGCGAGCGGCATTCCTGCTATGTGGGTTGCATAGGTCTCTATATTTACTGCAAGCGCTGTGGTCTTTCCTCCAAGACCGCCAGGTCCTATACCAGTGCTGTTTATAGCTTCCAGAAGTTCTTTTTCTATTCTTGCAATATGTTCTTTATCGGAATGCATTCCGACTTTTCTTGTAAGAGCCTTCTTTGCCATCTTTGCCGCAAGCTCAAAGTCTCCTCCAAGTCCTACTCCCACAAATACAGGCGGACATGCATTTGGTCCGGCATCCTTTACAGCCTGAAGCACTGCATTCTTCACGCCCTCTTCTCCGTCAGCCGGTTTGAGCATATACACCTTGCTCATATTCTCACTTCCAAATCCCTTCGGAGCTATGGTTATCTCTATATTCTCACCTGGAACTATATCATAGTGGATAATAGCAGGGGTGTTGTCCTTAGTATTCTCTCTCACAAGAGGATCCTTTACAACGGACTTTCTCAGGTATCCATCTGTATATCCCTGTCTCACTCCCTCGTTGATGGCATCTGTTATATTCGCACCCTCAACGTGGACATCCTGTCCTACATTCACGAAAAATACCGCCATACCTGTATCCTGACAGATAGGTATATCATTCTCCCTTGCAATATCCAGATTCTCACACAACTGGTTCAATATCTGTTTTCCAAGTGGGCTGTCCTCAGTGTCAACCGACTGTCTGACAGCTTTTTCCATATCGTCTGACAAATGTACATTCGCCTCGATACACATGTCTCTCACTACTTTAGTGATCTCTTCTGCTGCAATACTTCTCATCTCTTCACCGCCATTTATTTTCTTTAAAATAGTTCTATTTGCAAACTTTATTTTATTTACGATTTTATTTACGAACTGAACTTATAACATTTTTTTGAATATACTAAGACATTTTTTACTCAATCATCCAGAAATGTATCATCATTTTTTTTGTAATTCGGATCTTTTCTGTTCACAAAAAATTTGTATACATAAAGTGTTACTGTAAAAATGGCTACAACTATAACCATCGCCACCAGAATATATATAATATTCATTATGCTGTAAGACCATTCAGATGCTTTCTGTGTACTCTGAAATATCTTGTCAAGTTTGCCCTCTGTTGTCGCCTCAGCTGCCTGCGTAGCTGCTGCACTGCCAATTGACTTAAAAGCATTCACTACCCCCAATGAAATCTCTGATATCATACCTGTCATATCCTTACCCCCAATATCATTCTTATCTCAATCCAATACCCATAATCTCAATTTACAAAAATTACATTTTCTTGTTTTTTATTTTCAGAAGTGTTCATCACGAACACACGATTTTACTCATTTTTCCCAATTGATTAAAGTATATCATAATGGCAATTTGCACACAATCAATAAAGGTATTTTAAGACAAAAAAAGGTGTGCCTTCTCTTCTTATTTGAGATAGCACACCTTAATGTATGTGATAATTTTTACTTACTCTTCTGAGTCTGCAGATTCATCATCTTTTTCTGTGTCTTCACCACTTTGATCTTCTGCAGCATCGTCTTCATCTACAGCTGTTGATTCAATATCTTCATCAGCTGTTGCTGTTATATCATCTGATTCTTCGTCCTGCTCATCTTCGCTCTCCTCGCTGCGTGCAAGTTTTGCAACCGAAGCGACAAATGAACTTCCATCCTTGCCTATGTTCATAAGCTTGACACCAGATGTAATTCTTCCGATGACTGTTATATCAGAACAGTGCATTCTTATCATGATTCCCTCATTGGTCATCATCATGATATCATGGTCATTCGTCACAGCCTTTGCGCTTACGATATCACCTGTCTTATCAGTGATCTTGTAACACTTCACTCCCTTACCACCTCTCATCTGAGCGGTAAATTCTGAAAGTTCTGTTCTCTTGCCCATTCCCTTGGATGTTACAAATAACATATCATCCCCCTGGACATCAAGCTGCATTGCTATAACCTTGTCATTCTTATCGCATCTGATACCTCTAACACCCATGGATGTACGTCCTGTATCTCTCACACATTCCTCATTGAACCTGATACACATACCCTTTGCAGTCACAAGGAATACATCATTCTCACCACTTGTGGCTTTGACCTCTATGAGTTCATCGCCTTCATTCAATGTTATGGCAGCAAGACCGGTCTTTCTTATATTCTCAAATGCTTCTATCTTTGTCTTTTTGACTATTCCATCTCTGGTTGCCATCATCAGATACTTCTTATCAAATCCTGCAATAGGAATGATAGCAGTTACCTTCTCACCTGGAAGAAGCTGGAGAAGATTGACTATTGCAACTCCTCTTGCATTACGTCCTGACTCAGGAATCTCATATCCCTTCATCCTGTATACTCGTCCCATATTGGTGAAAAACATAATGAAGTTGTGGGTATTTGTGAGAAATATCTCATCTATAATATCATTGTCGATGGTATTCATTCCCTTGATACCCTTACCTCCTCTGTTCTGTACCTTGAAGGTGTCCTTTGGCATTCTCTTGATATATCCGAGCTTTGTCATGGATATAACTATCTCTTCTCTCTTGATGAGTTCCTCATCTGTTATATCATCTGAGTACGCCGTGATAGAAGTTCTTCTCTCATCACCATACTTCTCTGCTATGACTGCAAGCTCACTCTTTATGACTCCGAGAAGTTTATTCTCATCTGCAAGTATAGCTTTATACTCAGCTATCTTTACTATAAGCTCATTGTACTCATTCTCTATCTTCTCTCTCTCCAAACCTGTGAGAGCACGAAGTCTCATCTCGACGATGGCACTTGCCTGAGCCTCTGTCAGTCCAAATCTCTCTATCAGTTTGTTCTTTGCCTCTGCAACTGTCTTAGAATGTCTGATAATATCTATGACTTCATCTATGTTGTCTAAAGCTATGAGATATCCCTGTAATATATGAGCTCTCTCTTCAGCCTTATTGAGATCGTACTGTGTTCTTCTTGTTACAACATCCTCCTGATGCTTCAGATAATATGTGAGCATGTCCTTGATGTTGAGGATCTTTGGAACTCCATCAACAAGAGCCAGCATGATACATCCAAATGTATCCTGAAGCTGTGTATGCTTGAAAAGCTGATTGAGAATTACATTCGCATTTACATCTTTTCTCAGCTCTATGACAACTCTCATTCCCTCTCTTGAGGATTCATCTCTTATATCTGTGATTCCATCTATCTTCTTATTCTTGACAAGATCTACCATGTTCTTTATAAGAAGTGACTTATTTACCATATAAGGAAGCTCTGTAACAACAATTCTATGCTTTCCATTGGTCATTGTTTCGATTTCTGTGATTGCTCTCACTTTTATCTTACCACGACCTGTTCTGTATGCATCATTTATGCCCTGTCTTCCAAGTATCTGGGCACCTGTAGGGAAGTCTGGTCCCTTTATGATGTCCATGATCTCATCTATCTCTGTCTCTCTGCCTTCTTCAACCCTGTTATCAATGATTTTTATGGCTGCATTGACAGTTTCCTTCAAATTGTGTGGTGGAATATTGGTTGCCATACCTACTGCGATACCCGATGTTCCATTGACTAATAGGTTAGGATAACGTGATGGGAGTACAACTGGTTCCTTCTCAGTTCCATCAAAGTTAGGTATAAAGTCTACAGTATTCTTATTTATATCTGCCATCATCTCCATGGATATCTTTGAGAGTCTTGCCTCTGTATATCGCATGGCAGCCGCATGATCTCCATCTACGGATCCGAAATTTCCATGACCATCCACGAGCGGATATCTTGTATTCCATTCCTGAGCCAGCTTTACAAGTGCCTCATATATGGAACTGTCTCCGTGTGGATGATATTTACCCATTGTATCACCGACGATACGGGCACATTTACGATGTGGCTTATCAGGTCCATTGTTAAGTTCTATCATAGAATGAAGTATTCTACGCTGAACAGGCTTGAGTCCATCTCTTACATCCGGAAGAGCTCTGGCAGCGATAACGCTCATGGCATAATCTATGTATGAACGCTCCATTGTCTTTTTCAGACCAACTTCATCTATCTTGTCAAAAATCTTGTCGTCATCCATTTTTTGATTTCCTTTCTCTCGATATTTGTTGTATTTTTCACATTTATATAATCAATATCCTATATATCGAGATTTTTTACATACTTAGCATTTGTCTCTATAAACTCACGACGTGGCTCAACTTTATCTCCCATGAGCACGTTAAATGTCATATCAATCTCTGACTCGTCATCATCATCAATGGCAACACGGAGAAGTATTCTCTTCTCAGGATCCATGGTTGTTTCCCAGAGCTGCTCTGCATCCATCTCACCAAGTCCCTTGTATCGCTGTATCTTGTTGTTCTGGTCTCTTCCAACTTCATCAAGTATACTGTTCAGTTCATCATCACTGTACGCATACCATACCTTCTTGTTCTTCTCCAGCTTGTAAAGTGGTGGCTGTGCCAGATATACATGTCCTTTTCTGATAAGATCAGGCATGAATCTGTAGAAGAATGTGAGAAGCAGAGTTGCTATATGTGCTCCATCTACATCGGCATCTGTCATGATGATTATCTTGTTATATCTGAGCTTTTCTATGTTGAAGTTCTCATGAATACCTGTTCCAAATGCTGTGATCATGGCTTTGATCTCTTCATTTCCGAGTATTCTGTCTATTCTCGCCTTCTCTACGTTGAGGATCTTACCACGAAGTGGAAGTATAGCCTGGGTTGCTCTGGATCTTGCGGTTTTTGCTGATCCACCGGCGGAATCTCCCTCGACTATATATATCTCACAGTTCTTTGGATCCTTATCTGAACAGTCTGCAAGCTTTCCAGGAAGCGCCATGTTGTCTGAAAGATTTGCCTTTCTTGCAACATCCCTTGCCTTTCTAGCAGCTATCCTTGCTCTCTGTGCAAGAGCGGCCTTATTGACAATTATCTTAGCAGTCTGAGGATTCTGTTCAAGATAGTATGTAAGCTGCTCAGTAACAACACTTTCAACAGCAGGTCTTGCCTCTGAATTGCCAAGCTTCTGCTTTGTCTGTCCCTCAAACTGAGGATCACTTATCTTGATAGATACGATTGCTGCCAGACCCTCTCTCAGATCATCACCTGAAAGATTGTCATCTTTTTCCTTGATAATATTATTCTTTCTTGCGTAATCATTGAACACCTTTGTGATAGCTGACTTAAATCCTGTCAGATGTGTACCACCTTCAGGTGTATTGATATTATTTACAAAGCTGTATGTTGATTCGTTGTATGAATCATTGTGCTGAAGTGCAACCTCAACACTTATTCCATCTCTGACACCCTCACAGTAGATAACCTCGTTGTACAGAGGATCTCTGTGTCTGTTCAGATATGTGACAAATTCCTTGATACCTCCTTCATAGTGGAAAGATCTCACCTTCTCAGGTGTAAGTCTTTTGTCTGTGAGACTTATCTTAAGTCCCTTTGTAAGAAATGCCATCTCTCGAAGCCTGTTTCTTAAAATATCATAATCATATATGTTATCTTCAAATATTGTATGATCCGGCAGGAAAGTAACCTTTGTTCCAGATACTCCCTCAGGTGCTTCACCTATAACCTGAAGCTTATACATAACCTTTCCCTTCTCATATCTCTGCTTATATATCTTACCATCTCTGGTGATTTCAACTTCAAGCCAGGTTGAAAGTGCATTTACAACTGATGCTCCAACTCCATGAAGTCCTCCAGACACCTTGTATCCTCCACCGCCGAACTTTCCACCGGCATGAAGAATGGTAAATACCACTTCAACAGCAGGTATTCCCTGCTTCTTGTGGATTCCTACAGGTATTCCACGACCGTCATCAACTACTGTGATAGAATTGTCCTCATTTATATATACCTGAATGTGGGTACAATATCCAGCCAGAGCCTCGTCTACAGAATTGTCAACTATCTCATATACCAGATGATGAAGTCCTGTGGAGGATGTACTTCCAATGTACATACCAGGTCTTTTTCTGACTGCTTCCAGTCCTTCCAGAACCTGTATCTGTTCTGCTCCATAATTATCATTTTCCATTTTTATGATTCCTCCGTTCTTACTCTGGTGGCTGTTCCCTCAACCACACTATATACATTGTTGATTATTATCTGTTCTTTTATAAAATCATCATATCCTGTACAGGTTATAATAGTCTGTATGTCCCTTATCTCTTCTATGAGAGAATTTCTCCTGTCAGTGTCAAGTTCACTCATGACATCATCAAGAAGCAATACCGGATTATCATTTATTATCTTCTTCACCAGTTTTATCTCTGCCATTTTGAGTGACAATGCTACTGTTCTCTGTTGCCCCTGAGAACCATACTTTCTGGCGTCAATACCATTTATGAGAAAGCTTATGTCATCCCTGTGGGGTCCAACCTGTGTGCTGGCGCATCTCAGATCTATATCCATCTTATCCTGAAGATTTTTTTCAAATTCTTCTTCTGTCACATTCGCATCGTAGACTATTTCAAGTTTTTCTTTTCCTGATGTCAGTCTGCTGTGTATGTCTCCTATGATATCATTCATCATATCTATGAAATTTTTTCGCTCTTTTATGATTCTTCTTCCATAATCCACAAGCTGCATATTCCATACATCTATGGTATCCATGAGACTTCTGTTAAAATTGATCTGTTTTAAAAGATTATTTCTCTGATTCAGAACTTTGTTGTAAGATACCAGATTCTGATAATATAGCCTGCTTATCTGACAGAGTTCCAGATCCATAAACCTTCTTCTCTCCGCAGGTCCATTTTTTATGATTGACAGATCCTCTGGTGAAAAAAATATCACATTGAGCAGACCATATAATTCTGCCGCTCTGCGTATCGCTATCCCATCTATAGCTACACCCTTATTCTTATTTTTTCTAAGGTGCATATCTATCTTGTGCGATATATCTCTTTTTTTTATGATAAGTCTTATATGACTCTCATCTTCACCTATCTTTATGACATCTCTGTCCTTTGACCCTCTGTGTGACTTTGTTGTCGCCGCCATATATATAGATTCCAGTATATTTGTCTTTCCCTGAGCATTGTTTCCATACAGGATGTTGGTATTTCTGCCAAATTCTAATTTGAGATCGTCATAATTTCTATAATTTCTAAGTTCTATGGATTCTACATACATCTCTTTCACCATCTCACAGATGGTGATATCTATTTTTGAATGCTTATCTTATCACCATCAAATTCTACTTCATCACCATCATATAGTTTTCTTCCACGTCTGGTCTCAATCTCTCCATTAACCACAACCAGTCCCTGAACTATAACTTCTTTGGCATCTACTCCAGACTCAACCAGACCCGCTGCTTTAAGTGCCTGGCCAAGTTTTATAAATTCATCTCTTAATTTGATTATCTCCATGATCTCACCTCTTTTTATTCATTGATTCCCATAGGGAGAATCAGATAAATGTAATTTTCTGCATCATTCTTGATTACACACGGAGACTTAGTATTATTAAAGTAAATTGTTACATTCTCATCATCAATAACCCTAAGAGCATCAATTATAAGCTTTGGATTGAATCCTATGACAAGATTATTTCCCTCTTTGTCTATATCAATTTCCTCATTCAGTGATCCAATAAGAGAACTTATCTTAAGTCCCAGAGTTCTGTCCTCTATGCTGAGTCTGATAGGTTTCTTATCGGAATCCTTTATAAGAAGGGTTGCTCTATCCAAACTGTCAAGAAATTCTCTCTTGTTGATCTTCATCTTAATCTGATAATCAACTGAAAGCATATGGCTTATTCTAAAGTATTCACCTTCAATAAGTCTTGAAACAACCTTTGTATTATCAAATTCAAATAAAATATTGTTCTCGGTGAAATAAATATTTACATTGTCATCTACGCCACCGCTCATAATCTTACTAATATCACTCAGTGACTTTCCAGGAACAACCACCTTGATATCTGAGTTGTCACCTTTTAAATCAATATATCTTATAGAAATTCTATGACCGTCAAGCGATACGACACTGAGTTTATTGTTTGATACTTCAAAAAGCTCTCCTGTCATAAGCTTGTTGTTTTCATTATCTGAAATAGAAAATATAGTCTGATTTATAACTTCTCTCAATGCAAACTGTGATATTGTGATAAATTTATCTTTTGAAACAACTGGAAGATTAGAAAAATCATCTCCTGACTTACCAGGTATATTGAATTCAAGTCTCTCACACTTTATCAATGTCTTGCTCTCTTTGTCACTCTCTATGGTGATATCGCTGTCAGGAAGTTTTCTTATAAAATCAGAGAAAAGCTTTGCCTCAAGTGCAACCTTTCCTTCTTCAATTACAGTTCCATCAACATAACTCTCTATTCCTATCTCCATATCATTTGCTGTGAGCTTTATAACTCCACCCTCAGCTTCGACAAGGATACAAGACAATATAGGATGAGTTGTCTTATTTGAAACTGCTTTTGAAACAATATTTATACCCTGGAGCAGATTAGATTTTCTTATAGAAATTTTCATTGTAAGTGTGAACTCCTTTCTTATATAAACAGATGTCTTCAAATGTAAATGTGTATAACTATTGATAACATCCATCAGGCCTGAGCCTAAACAATAATATATTAAATAAATTAGTAGTTATAGTAGTAGTGGTTTTGATAGTGTTGATACTCTCTGAAAGCCATATAAATCAAGGCTTTCAGAATTATGTGTCCATGTTAATAATCTGTATGAACGTGTTGTTAAGGTGGATACTTACCAACAAGTTTTAATTGGCGATAAAATTGCCAATTAATCTTAATCAATACATAACAACAGGTAACAAACACCAATCAAAAACATATAAACAGGTCAAAGTTGATAAGTTATAAACATAAATGGTGTATATATGTTCATAAATGTGGATAACTTTATTTTTGTGGATTAAGTTTTTTTATAATTACATCCACCATCTCCGCAAACTCAGGATCCTTTTCAATCTTGTCTTCCACCTTCTGAATATTGCTGTGTACTGTGGAATGATCCTTTCCGCCAAATGAATCGCCTATGCTCTTAAGTCCCTTATCTGTATACTTACGGCAAAGGTACATGGATATCTGACGTGCAGTAGCTATATCCTGACTTCTCTTTGTTGAGACTATATCATTCACAGAAATATTCATGTGTTCAGACACGGTGTTGATGATGAGGTCAGGGGTTATGGATACCTTCTCATCCTTGGACACGAAGTCTCTGAGTATCTTCTTTGCCAGATCTTCTGTAATCTTGACGTTGCCGAGTTCTGAATAGACACTTAGTTTATTCAGTGCTCCTTCAAGCTCTCTGACATTGTAAGTGATATTGTTTGCTATGTATTCAAATATCTCCTCACTTATGTTCTTGAGTCCTTTTATCTCAGCTTTGTTTTTGAGAATTGCCATACGGGTCTCATAGTCAGGAGCATGTATGTCAATAGGAACACCCCACTCAAATCTTGATCTATATCTCTCATCGAGTGTTTTGATCTCCTTTGGTGGTTTATCCGATGACAGGATGATCTGTTTACCTTCATCGTGAAGTGCGTTAAATGTATCAAAAAATTCATTCTGAGTTGCATCCTTACCGATCAGGTACTGAATATCATCAATCAGAAGAACATCTACTTTTCTATATTTGTTGCGGAAATCTTCTGTCTTTTTCTTTGCTATGGCTTCTATGATCTCATTCGTAAACTGATTAGAAGATACGTAGAGAACCTTCATATTACTATTGTGCTGAAGAATGTAATGTGCAATAGACTGCATCAGATGAGTCTTGCCAAGACCAGAACCTCCATACAGAAACAGAGGATTGAATTTGTCCTGTCCTGGTGAATCAGCCACAGCGAGACATGTTGCATGGGCATGCTTGTTGCTCTCACCGACTATGAAGTTTTCAAATGTGTAGTCGGGACGAAGATTGCTCTTGCTTATGGCTTCATTATAGTCTTCAGTATATGTTGGGGTTTTGTCATCTTTTTTCATCTGACTTTCAAGTGTGAAAATGACCTGAATTTTGTCATCCTGAAAGATCTCTCTCAGAACTGTTTCAAGATATATGTCAAATAATTTATTTTTGAGAAATTCTACACCTCTCTGACCATACTTTTCATCCAGAGTGAAATATACTTTGTTGTCCTCCACTGAATAGATGTTAAGTGGTTCAATCCATGTATGTATCATCATGTGTGATATTCCATGTTCGTTTTCAAGTATGTTAAGAATTTCACTCCACTTGGCTAAAATTAAGTCCTTCATTGTAAAAAACCTTTCTCAAAAAAATATATCTTCCTATTATTAATAATACCTTTATATTTTATAATAAACGTCTGTCTATTTCAAGCTATTCTGGATGGAAAAACTATATAATTTAGCTTATTTTCAATTTATAGGGTATCTGCGGACAGGTACACGTATTTGGGGTAAAAAAAGCGTAAAACGAAAAATAAAGAGCAAAAAGGTAATCAACAGCAAATAACAGAGTATGTTGATTACTTTGTGGGCAATAAAAATGGACAATTATAAAAATTATATGTTATGTAAATAATAAGATTTAGTTGTTATTTTGTTATAAACAGTAAAAACCTTATAAATACTATATTTTTTTGAGTTTATCCCAAACAAACAAAAAGTTATCCACAAGTTATAAACATTTTGTTGATAACATTATGTAAAGCGGAAAAATCCAAAAAAATAAGATTTGAAAAAAGTGATATAAGAGTAAAAATACAATATTTTGTGGATAATATTATATTAAACAACAATTTACAGATTTTCAGGGCTATAGATAAATTCTTGTTATAATCTTGTTTTAGATTATGTTATATAGTTATCAAAAAAATCATTATTTCTGCAAGAAATGATATTTTATTTTTAGTCTTAGTTATGGTGGATAAATTACATAATTTTGTTCAAATAAAAAGTTATGTAAATATATCACAAAACAGAAATATATAATTATAAACATATCAACACTTGATTTTACCTATGTTTTTTTAAATAATCCTCATCAAAATAAAAAGTTATCAACAAGTTATAAACATTTTGTTGATAACATTATGTAAATGGTGAAATTGTGGAAAACTCATGATTGAAAAAAAGTGAACAGTGAAAATGGCTCAAAACCTTATAAAATCTAGGAAAAACGCCAAAAAACACTTGACTGATAATGTCTATTTATTTATAATAGGCAGGTAAATTTGTAAAGAAGGAGGTGTTTTGTAATGAAGATGACATTCCAGCCTAAGAAGAGACAGAGATCTAAGGTTCACGGCTTTAGAAAGAGAATGAGTACTGCTAATGGCAGAAAGGTACTGGCCGCTAGAAGAGCTAAGGGAAGAAAGAAATTATCAGCGTAAGGTCACATGGTTGTGACCTTTTTTTATAGTATATGAAACATAACGCGCTGAACACTTTTAATATATAAGTATATTTTGAGTGGTATGTGTTTTATATATGATGGTCACAATAACAGTTTTTCTAATAATCAAAGTTTCGGTGGTTACACAATGAGTAAAACGATTACATTAAAAAACAACAGAGAGTTTGGCAGTGTTTACAACACAAGAAATTCGGCAGCCAATAAATATTTAGTTATGTATCTGAGAGACAACGGCTTGGAATACAACAGACTCGGAATCTCTGTTAGTAAAAAAGTTGGTAATAGTGTGGTGAGACACAGAGTAACCAGATTAGTTAGAGAAGCTTATCGATTAAACAGGGATAATATTGATGTTGGCTATGACATAGTTATAGTAGCCAGGCCGGCGTCAAAGGATAAGAAATGTCAGGACATTGAAAGTGCTTTGATGCATTTGTGTGGTTTGAAAAAAATAAGCCGCATAGGGTAAAAAATATGAAAAAAATATTTATTGGTTTAATCAAATTTTACAGGAAGTATTTGTCACCACTTAAGGGACATGCTACCTGCAAGTATTTTCCTACTTGTTCGCAGTATGCAATTGAGGCTATCGAAAAGTATGGAGTTTTAAAAGGTGGTCTCCTTGCAGTATGGAGGATACTTAGATGCAATCCTTTTTCAAAAGGAGGATATGATCCAGTTCCATAAAGGAGAAAATTATGTTTCTAACAGTAGAAGATGGTATGATACTTGGACCTATTTGCTGGCTGCTTGGTAAGATATTCAATTGGATTTATATGTTCGTTGATTTTATCGGAAGCCATATGGGATTCACATACGTCAATCTTAGTGTGTGTGTTATTTTATTCACATTCATACTTAGAGGTGCATTGTTCCCATTATATTTCAAGCAGCAGAGATCAAGTAAGATCATGAGTTTCATCCAGCCTGAGATTGCCAAGGCAACAAAGAAATATAAAGGCAAGACTGATCAGGACTCAGTGATGAAGCAGCAGCAGGAAACTCAGAAGATTCAGAAGAAGTATGGTGTCAGCATGGCATCAGGATGTCTGACTTCACTTATACAGCTTCCTATATTCTATGGTCTGTATAGAGTTATTCAGAATATACCTGCTTATGTTCCATCAATGACAAAGACATATGGAAAGATTGTAGAGATACTGAGTACAAAGACAGATTATATTAAGGCTATAAGTGATGTGGCTGGAGCTTCAAAGGTCAGCACAGTTACTATGGCGCTGAAACAGATGGGTGATACCCCAACTAATAATCAGATCATTGATGTACTTGATAAGTTTTCTAAGAGTGATTGGGATAAACTGATAGCAAATCTTGATCTTGCTGGAAATGCTGATCTTACAAGCTATGTTGATCAGTTCCACAATATGAACCAGTTCCTGTTTGGACTGAATATAGCAGATGCACCAGGATGGAAGCTTTCAATAGCTTTAGTTGTTCCTATTGTTTCGGCACTTCTTCAGTTCTTACAGACAAAGATATCTATGAAGTCATCACAGAATAACAATGTTGATCCAAGTCAGCAGACTGCAAACAACATGATGAAGGGTATGATGTATTACATGCCTGTCATGTCACTTATATTCTGTATTTCACTTCCTATAGCTATTGGTCTTTACTGGATAGTTGGTTCAGTTATTATGATAATATCTCAGCTTATAGTTGATGCATATTATAATCATCAGGATAAGGATGAACTGCTTGCAAAGTGTGCTGAAAAAGCTGCTAAGAAGCAGGCCAAGAAGAAACACCCGGAGAAGAAATCTTTCTATGAGAGAATGATGGACGCTCAGGCAGGAAACGTTCAGACTGATAATAATCAGTCAGAGAATATAAACAAAATGGCATCTTCAAGACTTAAGAGTTATGTCAATCCAGCACACTCTGTGAATGTTGACAGTGAAGATGTAAATAACAAAGCAGATGTAAATTATAGACCAGGCAGTATCGGATCAAAAGCAAATATAATGCTTCAATATCAGAATAAAAGCAATGATAAGGGAGGAAATAAGTAATGGAATTCATGGAATTCAAAGGTAAGACAAAAGATGAAGCCCTTATGCAGGCCAGCACTGAGCTTGGCGTTGCCAGCACTGAACTGGAGTACGAAGTAATAAGTGAAGAGACTAAGGGATTTCTTGGTATAGGTTCAAAGCCTTGTATCATTAAGGCAAGAAGAAAGAAAACATTTGAAGACGATGTCAGAGAATATCTTGAGAGCCTGTTCAAGGCTATGAATATCGAGACAAAGATTGATATGGAATATGATGAAGTTGAGAATGTACTTTCAATCAATCTTGAAGGTCCTGAGATGGGTATTCTCATTGGTAAGAGAGGACAGACTCTGGATGCACTTCAGTATATTATAAAACTTGCTGTAAACAAGATGAGTGATTCTGCTATTAAAGTTAAACTTGATACTGAGAATTACAGAGAGAGAAGAAAAGAAACTCTTGAAAATCTTGCAAAAAATATTGCATTCAAGGTTAAAAGATCAAAGAGATCATTTGCACTTGAGCCAATGAATCCTTATGAGAGAAGAATAATTCATGCTGCACTTCAGAATGATAAGTATGTTGCAACAAAGAGTGAAGGTGAAGAGCCATATCGTAAGGTTATAGTATATCTTAAGAAAAGAGAGAGATAATCTTTGATAAGATATCAAATATAAAAATCGTATTATTGGTTTTTATAAATAAAAAGATAGATCATGTGAAAACATGGTCTATTTTTTTGTGGAAAATAAAATGCTTATGTTGTAAACTACATAGGTGAGTTATAAATATGCATTTGCGTATAGGATGATTGAGTCAGGAAAGGGCAAGTGAAGATAGAATATGTTCAAGGAAGATACTATAGCAGCAATCACAACGGGTATGAGTAATGCCGGAGTTGGAATTATCAGAATAAGTGGTGAAAGAGCATGTGAGATAGTAGATCAGATATTTCGAGCTGCAAATAGTAAAAAAAAGGCAACCACTATGGAAACTTACACTGCCGCTTTTGGTGGAGTATATGATGGAGATGAGATGAAGGACGAAGTTATACTTCTTGTCATGAAAGCTCCTCATACGTATACATGCGAAGATGTATGTGAATTGCAATGTCATGGAGGAATAGTTGTCCTCAGAGAAATTCTTGATATGGTTGTCAGAGCCGGAGCTAGAATTGCTGAACCGGGTGAATTTACAAAGAGAGCATTTTTGAATGGACGAATAGATCTGTCACAGGCAGAGTCAGTTATGGATCTGATAAATGCCAAGAATGAATTTGCTGCCAGGACATCTGTTGAGCAGCTTCAGGGAAGACTTGGAGACAAAGTCAGAGATATGAGAGATATAATTCTCTATAATGTGGCATTTATAGAATCTGCATTAGATGATCCGGAACACTACAGTCTTGAGGGTTTTCCACAAAAACTTCATGAAATTGTTGATAAGTTAATAAGTGATGTTGATAATCTTCTGTCAACATTTGATAATGGAAAGGTTTTGTCTGAGGGAATAAATACGGTTATAATTGGAAAGCCAAATGCTGGAAAATCTTCTCTTCTCAATATGCTTCTTGGAGAGGAAAGAGCTATAGTGACTGATATGGCTGGAACAACGAGAGATACTCTCAGCGAGACCATAAATATAAAGGGCATTACGCTGAATATAGTTGATACAGCAGGAATAAGGGATACAGATGATATTGTAGAGAAAATCGGTGTGAACAAAGCCCTTGATTCAGTGGACAAGGCAGATCTCGTTCTGTACGTTGTTGATGGATCTGTAGATCTTGATGACAATGATCACCGTATCATATCCAGAATAAAGAATATGAATGTGGTGGTTATACTCAACAAATCAGATCTTGATTTGAAGATTGACAGTTCTCATATACGCAGATATATAGATGCAGATGTCATTCAGCTATCTGCTCTCACGGGTGATGGAAGCGAAGAACTTTATTCGTTGCTCAATGATATGTTTTTTAAAGGCGCTCTGTCATACAATGATCAGCTATATATTACAAATGCCAGACATAAGAATGAACTAGTATGTGCGAAGTGTGCACTTGAAAAAGTAAGTGACAGTATAGATATGGGTATGGAGGAAGATTTTTTCTCTATTGATCTTATGGATGCCTATGAACATTTGGGATTGATTATAGGTGAGACAACCAGAGATGATCTGGCGGATAAGATATTCAGAGAATTTTGCATGGGAAAATAGATATCAGCTTTTGAGATAAGCTTTAGGGAGGATATAACAAATGCCTGTTTTAGATGAAGAATATGATATAGTAGTCGTCGGTGCCGGACATGCAGGATGTGAAGCTGCACTTGCAGGTGCAAGACTTGGTTTGAAGACCATTATATTTACAGTTAGCATGGACAGTGTTGCCATGATGCCGTGTAATCCGAATGTTGGAGGAAGTTCTAAAGGACATCTTGTAAGGGAAATAGATGCACTCGGCGGTGAGATGGGCAAGAATATAGACAAAACGTATATACAGTCCAAGATGCTGAATGCTTCCAAAGGTCCTGCTGTCCATTCACTTCGTGCTCAGGCTGATAAAAAGAAGTATTCTATGACAATGAAATACACCCTTGAGAATACTGATAATCTTACTCTCAGACAGGCTGAGGTGTCAGAACTCATAGTTGAGGACAATGTTGTAAAGGGTGTGAAGACTTATTCCGGTGCAATATATCGTGCAAAAGCGGTCATTCTCTGTACGGGAACATATCTCAAGGCCAGATGTATATATGGTGATGTTGTATATCATACAGGTCCAAATGGACTTATGGCAGCAAATTATTTGTCTGATTCCATGAAGAATGCAGGTATACAGATCAGAAGATTTAAGACAGGTACTCCTGCCAGACTTGATAAAAGGTCGATTGACTTTTCAAAGATGGAGGAGCAGAAAGGCGATGAGAAGATTGTTCCATTTTCATTTACGAATACAGAAGCAGATATAAGAAGAAACCAGATATCATGCTGGCTGTGTTATACAAATGAGAAGACACATGAGATTATAAGAGATAATATAGACAGATCACCGCTTTTTTCTGGTGTTATAGAAGGTACAGGTCCAAGATATTGTCCTTCAATAGAGGATAAAGTTACTAAATTTCCAGATAAAAACAGGCATCAGATATTCATTGAGCCTGAAGGTGAATATACGAATGAGATGTATATGGGCGGTATGAGCAGTTCTCTTCCCGAGGATGTTCAGTATGAGATGATCCACAGCATGAAGGGACTTGAGAATGCAAAAATCGTCAGAAATGCTTATGCTATTGAATATGATTGTATCAATGCCATAAACCTTAAACCTTCATTGGAATTTAAAAGTGTATCAGGATTATTTGGCGCAGGTCAGATAAATGGCAGTTCAGGTTATGAGGAGGCTGCAGCACAGGGAATTATGGCTGGAATAAATGCTGCAATGAAGATACTTGGAAAGCCACCGGTGGTACTGGACAGATCTCAGGCTTATATAGGTGTGCTTATAGATGATCTGGTTACAAAGGAGACTGCAGAACCTTACAGAATGATGACATCGAGAGCCGAATACAGACTTTTGCTAAGACAGGACAATGCAGATCTCAGGCTTACAGAGATAGGACATAAAATAGGCCTTATTGATGATAAGAGATATGAGAAATTTGTTGTAAAGAAGAGTCAGATTGAACGGGAGATAGCCAGACTTGAATCAACTATGGTGGGAGCAAATTCTGGAATGCAGAGGTTTCTTGAAAGCAAGGGCACGACAGGACTTAAGACTGCAGCATCTCTTGCTGATCTGATAAGAAGACCAGAACTTTCTTATGAGGCAATTGCTCAGATAGATGATGGAAGATCAGTGCTTCCAGATGATGTGATAGAACAGATAAATATTACGATAAAGTACCAGGGATATATAGACAGACAAAAACAGCAGGTAAATCAGTTTAAAAAACTTGAAAATAGAAAGATACCGGCTGATATTGATTATGAGGATATATCAAATCTCAGAATTGAGGCGAGACAGAAGCTTTCTCTCATCAAGCCTGAGAATATAGGACAGGCATCGAGAATATCGGGTGTGTCACCTGCGGATATATCTGTACTTCTTGTATATCTCAAGATGAAAGCCAGACATTCAGAAGGAGAAGGTAATGAATAGATTGAATATTATCACACAGCAGTTTGGACTTGAACTGAGTGATGAACAGATACAGCAGTTTTCAAAGTATTATGATATGCTGATTGAGTGGAATAAGGTTATGAATCTTACTGCAATCACTGATAAGGAAGAAGTTATTATAAAACATTTTGCAGACAGCTTACTTCTGTCGAAGTATAAAAATCTGCATGACGATCTGTGTGTGATTGATGTAGGAACAGGTGCCGGTTTTCCAGGTATCCCACTCAAGATTGCTTTTCCTGAACTTAAAGTTACTTTGATGGATTCACTGAACAAAAGACTTAAGTTTCTTGATAATGTTATATCTGAACTGAATCTTGAAAATATAACTACTGTACATTCAAGAGCTGAAGATGGTGGAAGATGTGTTGAATACAGGGAAAAATATGACCTTGTTGTCTCAAGAGCTGTTGCAAATCTTGCAACACTTTCAGAGTGGTGCATTCCTTTTGTAAAACCGGGTGGATATTTCATATCTTATAAGTCAAATGCTCTGAGTGAAGAGATTCGTGATGGAAAGAAAGCAATAAGAATCCTTGGAGGACAGGTTGAAAATATATTTACAACAACTATTCCTGACAGTGATAATCAGAGAAGTTTTGTTTTTATAAAGAAAATGACAAATACTGAAAAAAAGTATCCAAGAAAAGCAAGCGCAGCTAAAAAGCCAATATGGATATAAATAAACCAATAAAAAAACAGCCTTCGTGGCTGTTTTTTTAATATGATGATGATTTCATATGTCTTTTTTCTTTTCTTTTTTCTCGGATATCTTCCTGTTTTTGTTTTATTACTTCTATTCCCTCTTTGTCAATTGGCTTTATTGTTTTCTGTATATAGTAGCTATTATTGTTTGATGATTTAAATTTGATTTTTCCACAAAAATAACCATGCATCCAACACTTACCAACACACATATATGAAGAAGGACTGTTTGCAAACCAGTCAATATATGTCTTAACCTTTTTGCTGCATTTATAACATTTAATCTGGGTAACTTTTTCATCATCCATGGCCATATGTTTGTTTTTAAAGGCTCTGGAAATGTATTCGTATTGATTATTGTGATATACTTCTATCTCTTCTTCTTTGTTTTTTGGTGTAATATATAAATCAAAACTGTACAGTTGATTTATATTTCGAGCTTTCATCTCTTTCATCACCAAAGCAGTATATCTTGCATCATTTAGAGCAGTGTGGAAAGGCTGATCTTCAGGAATATTCATCTCACTAACAGCTTTTTCCAATTTACTCATGGTTTGAGTTGATCCTGAACTACTTGTGACACTTGCATAGATACTTTGCAGGTTAAGAAATTTCAATGGTCTTTGAAGCTTGTCCATGTAGTAGAAGTCCATATTCGTCTGAAGCTCTGTCAAATCCATAGGTCCCCAAGTACAAAATATATAATCTTTGCCACACCATTCAAGAAATTCTGAACATACTTCTTTGAACCCACGACCATTGTTCAGGTCATTCTCGTCGTAATTCAGAATAGTTCTGATCTTTGAATGTAATTTTTTATAAATTTTGGGCTTGATAAGACTTGAGTATTCGTCTACGATGTTGAGACTCTTATCTACTTTAACGGCGCCAATCTCTATAATTTCAAATGGCATTCTTGGGTGCTCACCCATATGACCATTGAAACTTTGATTCCATTCAAGATCCATAACAATATAGTTCATAGTCATGTCCCTTTAGAAAATATTTTAATTATGAAAAAATAGTGCACCTGGCGGGATTCGAACCCACGGCCTTCCGCTTAGGAGGCGGACGCTCTATCCTGCTGAGCTACAGATGCACATCAATTATAAGTTTAACATTTATATATTATATAGTCAAATAATAACATGATGTTATAATACGATATTATATTCTAGCCTGTTATTATGTTCCCTTGAAGCCATATGTCTCCTTTAAATCTTCGTCCTGGAGCTGGCTCACCCAGAAGGTGATTCTTGTTTATAGCAACAGTAAATACAAGATCATTACATTCTATATCCAAAAGGTAAACAGTTTCACCGGTATAGCTGTTGCTTTTTTCACAGCATGCAGTGATATTACCTATTACAGCATAGTGATCAGTTTCTATCCCAACAGGCATAAAACTTGATTCTACAATTGTAAGAATATCTTCTTGTCTTGTTCTTTTCCCAATAAGATTATAGGTATCCATATCTTCTAAAGTAAGACTTTCTATAGCATCAGGATCACCTTTTTTTGCAGCTTCAATGAGCTTATTTCTCTTTCCATTGTTAAAACTGTTTCTCTGTTCAAATTCTTTATTAATATCAAGAATTATTGTTCCATTTGTTGATAAACCTGAAAAATATGCTTTTGAAAAGTATTTATTTGGTTTGTTCATCCATAAGGATTTTGCGTAATCTGCGACATTTGTGATAAAAAATATGAGAGTCATGCCGAGGCTGAAATCACTGCTGACACCGGCATAGGAACTTTTATCACTAAATTTTTCAACATAGATATTTTGATCTTCGTTAATTCGGTTGGATTTGACATATGGAAAATAATATTCAATGGATAAAGCTCCATCCTGTGACATCTCACCTACAAGTGATATTCCGATTCCGTCTCCAAAATCTTTATTTATTTGTATAAGGCTGGTATCAGAACTTATAGTTGAAATCTGGTTGCTTGTTGGTGTAGACAGTATCTGTCTGTATATTGGCTCTAATTGCTGTCTGTTTTTTATGTTTGTAAATCCTATGGCCGGAAGAAAACTATGCATTCTGACACCTCCTCATATAAATAATATATTTTGAATTATTATTTGTCTTATGTTTGCTGTTACGTGTTTAACTTATAGATTCATCTTGTTATTGTTGTTACGTATTAAAGTTATAGATTTATCTTGTGTTTGTTGTTACGTATTCAACTTATAGATTCATCTTATATTATGTTTTTCAGATTACTTTCCTGTTTTCTCAAGATATTCTTTACCACCCATATATGGACGGAGTTTCTCTGGGATTCTTACTCTGCCGTCTGCCTGGAGATTGTTCTCGAGGAAAGCAATAAGCATTCTTGGTGGAGCAACAACTGTGTTGTTAAGTGTGTGTGCAAGGTATTTGCTGCCGTCTTCACCTTTTACTCTTATCTGAAGACGTCTTGCCTGTGCATCACCCAGATTTGAACAGCTTCCTACTTCAAAATATTTCTTCTGACGTGGTGACCATGCCTCAACATCTACAGACTTAACCTTGAGATCTGCAAGATCGCCTGAACAACATTCAAGGGTTCTTACAGGAATATCCATTGATCTGAAAAGGTCTACTGTATTCTGCCACAGTTTATCAAACCACATTTTACTATCCTCTGGTTTACATACAACTATCATTTCCTGTTTCTCAAACTGATGAATTCTATATACACCACGCTCTTCAATACCGTGAGCACCCTTCTCTTTTCTAAAGCAAGGTGAATAGCTTGTAAGAGTTTTTGGAAGCTCTTCTTCAGGAATAATTGTATCAATGAATTTACCTATCATTGAGTGCTCGGATGTTCCGATAAGGTAGAGATCCTCACCTTCAATTTTGTACATCATAGCGTCCATCTCAGCAAAACTCATAACACCAGTAACAACGTTACTTCTGATCATGAAAGGAGGAATACAATATGTAAATCCTCTGTCAATCATGAAGTCTCTCGCATATGAAATGATAGCAGAATGAAGTCTGGCTATATCCCCCATGAGGTAATAGAAACCGTTTCCGGCAACTTTTCTTGCTGAATCAAGATCAATTCCACCGAGTGCTTCCATAATATCAGCATGATATGGAATCTCAAAATCAGGGACAACAGGGTCTCCATATTTTTGAACTTCTACGTTCTCTGAATCATCTTTACCAATAGGAACAGATGAATCAATAATATTTGGTATGATCATCATGATCTTCTTTACTTTTTCTTTAAGTTCTGGCTCAATTGCTTCAAGTTCTTTTAATCTTGCTGAAGTCTCTGCTACCTGTTTTTTGATTTCTTCAGCTTCATCTTTTTTACCCTGAGCCATGAGAGCACCTATCTGCTTTGCTATTGCGTTTTTGTTAGCTCTGAGGGCGTCTGCTTCCTGCTGTGCTGCACGGGCCTGTTTATCAAGCTCTATTACTTCGTCTACGAGTGGAAGTTTGTCATCCTGAAACTTATTTTTTATATTCTGTTTTACTACATCTGGATTTTCTCTTAAGAATTTAATATCAATCATGATATTCCTCCTATAATATAATTTAAATTTTTTTGTTTTTTGTTACTAGCTGTCAATTATTAGTGTGATATTGTTTATATCCGTTCTAATATTTTTTAATCAGCATTATGCTTATAATTTAACTAATACTTTTAATAAGTATAATACTTATAATTTAGCTAAATTAAAAAAATATTGAATGGTTATTATTTTTATTTTTGCTTTTAATATTTTTTTATCGTTTTATGGTTTTATCTTTATTTTATCTTATATAATATATTATATTTTTAATTTGTTTTCTGATATTTCATCTTCAAGTGTTTTAGCTCTTTCAATTGCCTCTTTTTCTTCCTCAGACAGCGCAACATATGCTTCTCCACCTATTATTTCTTTTGCATAATTGAAACAACCCTCTCTAGTGTGCATACTATTAAGAACAACACCATTGTTGTCACTGTCCATTAGAACTAAAGCAAAACTCAAGTTACCACCCATACCATCAAAAGCATTGTATTTCACAAGTCCAATTTTGTTTACACATGATGAAAGATGACTTTGTATTTCCTTATGTTCCTTTGTCAGTCTCTTTGAGTTGTTTTTTACAGCATCCATCTCTGCAAATCGCTTCATTATTATGTCTTCAAGATCACCTGCCTGGGTTCCACTCAATAGTCGCTTTATCTGTTTGTTTCTATTTTTTATATTGCCCATCATTATGAATAATAGTACAAACAAGGCAACTATTAATACCAACATTCCTATAAGAATATAGGCAGGATCAATACCTATTTTCTGTAGTATTGAACTTTCCATTATATTGTCCTTCCTTGGTTGTATTACATCATCTCTTTATTAATTGAGTAAAGCATTTCAGTTATTCTATCGAGTTCATCCTGGGAGTAGTAGTTGATTTCAATCTTACCCTTGCCCTTGTTTGATGCCTTAATAGCTATTTTAGCACCCAAAATAGACTTTAATTTGTTCTCAATGTCGGAATAGAAGACTGATAAGTCCTTTTCAGACTGTTTTTTATCTTCTTTTTCAGGTTTTTCCTCAAGAATTGACTTTACATATGCCTCAGTCTCACGAACACTAAGCTTTTGATCATATACAATAGCAGCGGTTTCATACTGGAGCTTTGGGTCTTCAATAGGAATAAGTGCTCTCGCATGACCAGTGGAAATCATGTTGTACATGACCATTTGCCTGACGTCTTCACATAACTTGAGAAGTCTCAGAGAGTTAGTGATGGTTGATCTGCTTTTTGACACTCTTTCAGCTACTTCTTCCTGTTTTAAATTGTATTCGGATATAAGTGCTTCATAAGCCTGTGCCTCTTCAATTGGATTGAGATCTTCACGCTGAATGTTTTCAATAAGGGAGATTTCCATTATCTCTTTGTCTGTATAATCACGAATAACAACAGGAACTTCCTTGATTCCGGCAAGTCTTGCAGCTCTCCAGCGACGTTCTCCGGCAATTATCTCATAGTAATTGTCCTTTTTAGTGACAATTAGAGGCTCAAGAACACCATATTTCTTGATTGAGTCAGATAATTCCTGTAATGCTTCCTCATCAAATTGTTTTCTAGGCTGTGATTTGTTTGGCTCAATGAGGTTTATGTTTATTTTTTGCTCAACCTCTTTGACAACTTCTTTTATCACCTCTTTGGTGACAGTTTTTACTTCTTTTTCTGATGAATCAACTGATAAATCAACATTATTTTTAATTCGTTGTGGTTTAGATGCTTCTGACGTACCTAAAAGATCATTTAAACCTCTTCCTAAACCTTTCTTTTGCGCCATATTGTCCTCCGTTTATCTGTAATAGTCATTCTCGATTACTTCATCTGCAAGCATCATGTAGTGTTCTGCTCCAGCAGACTTAGGATCATACTCAATTATTGGCATACCATAGCTTGGTGCTTCTGCAAGTCTGACATTTCTCGGAATAACAGTGTTGTAAATATGCTGCTTTAAGTTATCTTTCACATTTTCAACAACCTGAACCGATAAGTTTGTTCTTGAATCAAACATCGTAAATACAACGCCTTCAATGGTGAGAAGTCTATTCAGATTTTTTCTAATCAATTCAATAGTATAAACAAGCTGTGAAAGACCATCCAATGCAAAAAATTCACATTGAATAGGAACTAACACTGTATTTGCTGCAGTAAGAGCATTTACAGTAAGCATTCCAAGGGCAGGAGGACAATCAATGATTATATAATCAAATTTGTTCTTTACCTTTCTGATATGAGTTTTAAGAATATGTTGCATGTCTTCCATACCAACAAATTCAACCTCAGCTCCAGCTAGTTCTCTATTGGCAGGTATCAAATTGAGTCCTGGATATACATTGATAATCATGCATTCACCAATATTACATTCGTTTCGCAACATATCATATACTGTATATTCCAGGGAATCTCTGTCAACACCGAGACCACTGGTCATATTTCCCTGGGGATCCATATCAACGGCCAGAACTTTTTTACCTTTTGCAGCCAGGCAAGCAGCAAGATTTATTGCTGTTGTAGTCTTACCAACACCGCCTTTCTGGTTTGCAATTGCTATTATTCTGCCCATTTTTGCTCCTTTTAACTCAAAAAAAGAATGTTTCACGTGAAACATTGTGTGTATATTGTCATAAATTATTTAAAAATAACGATGTTTTTATTGAACAACGTTAATGCTTGTCTATTATAACACTTATATTATTCTAATTCTATATAAGATGAGAAAAATATTGTTTAAATTATGAATCTACATAGTAATTTTGATTTATGCTTCTGAAAGTATGGTTTTAGCATGTGATCGCAAGTTTTCTTCTGTAGGATGTCTTTAAAGTTCACTTATGATGAGTTTATTTGAATTATACTATTGGTATTTTGTTTTTAAAGTGTGCTTATTAAACGTATTTCCACCGCCATTCTGAAAAATATTTTTAATTATTCTTCTGAAAGAATGCTTAAAATTATGAAGTTTTAAAATTACGCCATTGAAGATTATTTTCATATTACGTTACTGAAGAGTATTTCCAAATTACACTACTGAAGAGTATTCCGAATTACGCTACTGAAGAGTATCTACAAATTATGTTTCTAAGAGTGTTTGAAATTATACCTTAAAAGAGTGAATCTAAAGAGTAATTTGAAAAAGTAGTTATGAAATTGAACCAAAAGAATGCTTTTGAATTATATATTTGAGTTTTGTTCTTAAGTTTTATTCAATTATGTTCAATTATGTTTAGAATTATATTATTGTAAGAGTTGTATAACACTGTAATTCTTATATTTTGAAATAATCTGTTTTTTGGATGTAAACAGGAATTATCTTATTCGGTATATAGTAGTATTG
>CAKQQK010000020.1:0-37547 GCA_934270935.1 uncultured Coprococcus sp.
TTGCGAGTCTGGAAAAGACCGGTGAACCGGGTGGCATTTGATATATAGAAAGGATTTCTGTTAGATGGATAAATACAAGGTTATCCTTGTCGATGACGAGGAAGAGGTTATAGATGTTATAGAGAGAAAGATCCACTGGGATATGCTTGGATTTGATGTTGTGGGAAGTGCCAACAACGGTGTTAAGGCTCTTGAACTGGTGGAGAAACTGCAGCCGGATGTGGTCATAACGGACATCAAGATGCCATATATGGATGGTCTTGAGCTGTCCAGGCGGCTCAACAATGATTATCAGAATATACACATCATCATATTCACAGGATTTGATGAGTTTGAGTATGCCAAGGAGGCGGTGCACCTTGAGATAGAGGAGTACATGCTCAAGCCTATAAATGCCTTAGAACTCTCGGACTGCCTGAAGAGGGTCAAGAACTCTCTGGACAAGGAGAGGGAGGAAAAGCTGAATGTAGAAAAGCTTGCAAATTATTTCAATGCATCTCTGCCTGTTCTTCAGACAAATCTGTTTGTATCCCTGATAGAGGGCAGAGTGAGCGAGTCGGATTATGAGAAATTCCTTGCAGCATACCAGATAGATATGAAGGGACCATTTTATTGCTGCGCGATTTTCCATACATCGGAGCATCACGTTCCAGATGGAATGAACCCGCTTCTGTTGTCAATGTCGGTGGAACAGCAGATAAAGGACAGAATAGCTGATACGTGGAAATGCAAGGTATTTACATATCTGGGCAACACAGTGCTCATCATCGAGATAGCCTCAGAGGATGCCATGACAGAGCTGACGGATGCCTGTGACAGATTCTGCAGATGGGCTTACCGGGTCATGGGTGCCGTGGTGACTGCCGGTATTGGCAGAGTGTGCGACAGTCTTCTGAATATCAACAATTCGTATGAGGGTGCCAGGGAAGCTGTATCATACAGGGTTTTATACGGAACCCAGAGGGCTATAAATATCGCTGAGATCGCACCGAAGGAGCAGAAGGCAGCAGTACAGTATGAAGATGCAAATATGCATGAGCTTATCAAGGCAATATATCTTGGCAAAAGGGATGCCATTGAGGGCGCAGTACATGATGAGATAGAGAAGCTGCACAGATCCGCACAGACCATGAACAGGTACAAGCTGACGCTCATGGAGATGGTAGGAACGTTCTACAGATTCTGCGCAAATAATTTTATAGATTTTGACAATTTTTCAGGTGGGATCAGCAACCCATACGAGAAGGTTCCTGAGATGGATGAAGTCACACTTACAGCATGGCTCATAGATACATCCATGGCGATCAGCGAGGAATTGAAAAATGCCAGAAATAATACGTCCAGAAGAATGGTTACGGATGCCCAGAATATGATAGTAGACAGGTATATGGAGCCCGATCTGTCGCTGGATACGGTGTGCTCAGAGCTTGGTGTGTCCAATTCGTATTTTTCATCGGTGTTCAAGAAGGAGACAGGCAAGTCGTTTATCTCGTACCTGACGGATTACAGGATGGATCACGCAGCCAATCTCATACTTGAGACAAATGAGAAGAGCTATAAGATAGCAGAGCAGGTTGGATATCAGGATGCAAATTACTTCAGCTATGTGTTCAAGAAGAGATTTGGAATGTCGCCATCAAAGTACAGAACTGAACATACCGGGAATCAGTAGAGCAGAGGAAGTATAAGGGGAGTAGAATTATTTTGAAGATCAGAGAGAAAAAGAAGGGTACTCAGGGCAAAAAGCAGAAAAATAAATATTCTCTGCGCGCGAGACTGCGAGGCTGGTTCCATCATGGCAGATTTATAGGATTTGACATACAGTCAATAATCATGGCGGTGCTCACTAGTTTGACGATAACCACAACTGTTGTTATGGGGTTTCTTATTTACAATAGATTCAAGCTCGCGATAAAGCAGACGGCAGTATCAAATGCAGAAAGCATGATAGAGAGTACTGTGGATAAAGTGGGTGAAGACCTGGCAGGCATCAGACAGATATCTAATGGAGTGAATTATAATATTATCCAGGAATATGACATCTCCAGTCAGGAGTTCAGCAGACAGTTCAGCCTTTTATATGAGGTGAACGCTGACAAAGTGCAGAGTATGGCGTTGTACGACAATTCAGGGAATCTTGTTGCTGCGGAGCCGGTTGCAGTGCAGAAGGATAAGGTTAATGTGGAGGAACAGGAATGGTACAAGAATGCATCTGAAGATATAGAGAATATGCATTTTTCTACACCGCATATCCAGGATCTGTTTCAAGATGGTGCCAACAGGTACTATTGGGTCATATCCCTCAGCCGTTCCGTTGATATCAATGATGGAGATAAGCCGGTAAACGGTGTGCTGCTGGTAGATATGAAGTATTCCGTGATCGAGGAGACTCTTTCAAGGATCAATGATTCTTCAAGTGAGACTTATTATTATCTGTGCAACCGTGATGGAGAAATCATATACCATCCGCGAAGAGCAGAGATAGACAGAGGTTTTTTCACGGAGGAGAGTACGGATGCAGCGGGATATGATGACGGTACATATGAGATCAAGATGCCGAGAGGCAAAGAAAATGTTGTTGTCAGCAGTATAGCCTACACTGGATGGAAGATCATAGGAGTTGTTCCGGAAAGTGTTCAGACTGCCAGTATCAATCAGTACAGATATTACATCATAACTACGGTTGTGATATTGCTTATGATGCTCTTGTGGGTGAACAGGATCATAACAAAGAAAATCTCAAAGCCTATACTTAAGCTGAATGAATCAGTAAAGTCATATGAGACAGGTGGAACCCCAGATATATATATTGGTGGATCCTCCGAGATAAGGCATCTGGGTTATTCGGTCAAAAAATCCTATGAGCAGATAGAGATTCTGATGCAGGAGATAATCAGACAGCAGAATGAGCGGAGAAAGAGTGAGATGGATGCGCTCCAGAGTCAGATCAATCCGCATTTCCTGTATAATACACTGGAGTCCATAACATGGATGGTGGAGGCAAACAGAAATACAGATGCAGTATTTATGATATCTGAGCTTGCAAAGCTGCTGAGGATAAGTCTGTCAAAGGGCAGAACTGTCATAAGGATAGCGGACGAGATCCAGCACAGCACGAGTTACATGAACATACAGAAGGTAAGATATAAAGAAAGATTTGCTACAGAATTTATCATAGACGAAGAGATAAATGATTATTGTACAGTTAAGCTTATCGTGCAGCCAATCCTGGAAAATGCAATATACTACGGCGTGGGCAACATGGATGAGGACGATGGCGGCAAGATAACTGTCCGCGGAGAGAAGAAGGGCGATGACATATACATTTCAGTTGAGGATAATGGTATGGGTATGTCGGAGGAGGTAGCCCGGAACATCCTTGTGGACAACAATAAGGTGCCAAAGCATGGCTCCGGAGTGGGCGTTATCAATGTTCACTCCAGGATAAAGCTGATGTTTGGCAGTGAATATGGATTAAAGGTTTACAGTGAGCCGGACGAGGGAACAAAGGTTGTCATTCACATTCCAGCCATTACTTACACGGAGGAGAACAGAGAGAGACTTGAGAGGCAGGATTTCGAAAGGGGGATGGTGACAGATGAAGAAGAGTAAGATAACCTTTTTGATTGCGGAGCTGTTTTTGGTTGTCATAGCCGGATTCTTTATACACCAGATATTCCGGGAAAATGTACCTCAGAAAAGAGTAGCGGTCATACTTTCAAATTCCGGTGATAAGAGGTGGGATGGACTTATAAACGGACTTAAACAATCAGCAAATGTCAATGATGTCCATCTTATCATATGCAACACCGATGATATCGAGTCAGCCCAGGATGAGAAGGAACTCATAGATGAACAGCTTGAAAATGATGTAGATGCATTTATAATTTGTCCGGCACCGGGCGAGGATACATCGGGGATGCTGAGGCAGCTTGGCGATGTGCCATTTGTACTTATAACCCAGGATGCATACAGTGAAGATGGAGCTTCGGGGTTTGTCACGATAAAACCTGACAACTACAAGATAGGGTATACCCTTGGAGAACAGATCAAAGCAAATGATGCAGACGGACTCAGTGGCAAAAGCATAGGCATTATAACCGGATATTCCCAGACAGAGGGAAGTGTGAGCAAAAAAGCAGGACTTATGGATGCGATAGAAGGAACTGGATGTGAGGTGAGCTGGGTGTACAGCCGCTGTGGTAATCAGAACATATGTGGAATTGTGGATATTCTGGGAAAGGTGGATTACATGGTTGTGATGGACACGTATGCGGTTGATGAGATAGGAGAGAATGCGGATAATGGTATGTACAATGGCGCCCAGATATATGGAATGGGGACCAGCGTAAAATCTGTGGCGCTGCTTGATGCGGGCAAGATAAAGTGTCTTGTTATTCCGGATGGTTACGGCGTTGGCTATGCCAGTGTGACAGAGATAGCAAAAGGTTTGAACAGCAGGTTGTATACGATGAAGAGTCAGGAGGAGGGCATAAAGATAATATACAGTGACGATTTGTTCTCCGATGATGTAGAGAGGTTTTTATATTCATATGAGTAGACAGAAACGAAGAAAAATATATGTGCTTGTACTGGCATTTGCGATGATAGTTTCGCTTATGGGCTGCGGCAGCAGCAATAAAAAAACAAACAAAACCATGAGAGTTGGGGTGGTCACTTATACGTCAGATGATCCATTCATAAATGCCATGGTTGAAAAGGTGAAATCCAATCTCAAGACTATGGAGACCACAAATATGAATGTGATAGTATCGGTGAGAAGTGGTGATAATGACCAGCGCGAGCAGGATGAGATAGTTGATGAGATGATAGATGCAGGCTGCGATGTGCTGTGCGTGAACCTTGTAGACAGAACCGCACCGGCAAATATTATCAAGTCAGCAAGGCAGAGTGATATACCAGTGATCTTTTTCAACAGAGAGCCGGTGCGTGATGACCTGATGCAGTGGGAAAAGCTCTACTATGTTGGCTGTGACGCAAAAGAATCCGGTGATATGCAGGGCGAGATTGCGGCAAATTATATAAAGAAGCACGGCGAAGTGGATCGCAATGGTGATGGCAAGATACAGTATGTTCTTCTGGAGGGCGAGGCCGGACATCAGGATGCCATAAGCAGAACTGACTGTTCGGTGAAGACCATCATGGAATGTGGAGTGGAGCTTGAGAAGCTCAGTTATCAGTTTGCAGACTGGAACAGAGGTCAGGCGGAGAACAGAATGACGCAGCTCATAAGTCAATATGGCAGTCAGATAGAGCTTGTCATATCCAACAATGATGAGATGGCGCTGGGCGCAGTTGAGGCGTACAATAACTCAAGTATAAGCCGGGACAAATGGCCTGTGATCTTCGGAATAGATGGACTTGATGACGCTCTCCAGGCGATAAAGCAGGGAAACATGCAGGGTACAGTTTATAATGACAAGGAGGCCCAGGCGGGAGAGATAGCGCGGTTGGCAGTTGATCTCTTTAAGGGAAACAGACTTGATGGTCATAATCTTGACGAGGGCAAATATTTCGTGTCGCCTTACTGGAAGGTCGATGTTGACAGCGTGGATGATTTCCTGCATAGGTAAGTACAGGAGCGTTAAAAATATGAGCCTGAAATAATGAACTAAAATAGCTGACTAAAGTTACCAACTGATATATGAAAAAAATCGTGAATTAAAAGCATATATAATTGGAGAAGATCTGTCAGGAAAAATTATCAAGAACTAATGTAGAGATACAGATCCAATTATATATATGGGAAGGATGCATATGGAAAATAGCTGGATAGAAGAATTTTACAAAGAGACGGATGCGGAAAAGAGACTTGAACTGCTGAAAAATAACAGTACGGATATGGACGGTGACAGCACCGGCTCGGCTGCTGCCTTCCGTCAGAGATTGTGGACAGCGAGGTATGGCAAGAGAAAGCCGAAGAATGATGCATTTGTCGGATGCTTTATGGAACTCAAATACATATCGGAGGGCGGATCTGTTGACATCGGAGGTCAGAAAAAGAAACAGGCCGTGGAGATCATAAGCAAGTTATGCCTGTTCGATGCGGACAGGAGAAGTGCCGAGGAACAGGAGATACTGCTATATGAACTTAAGAATGCGTTTCTCAAGTTCATCGAGGTGAGCAGAGGCGGCAGAGGTTTCACATCCATAGCATTTGGCATGGGGCAGCTCTCAGATGAGGGCGTGGCGAAGAAGATCGCAGATCAGATAAGCTCCATCGCATTTGACGCGCCACATATGCTGCATATGGACAAGGAATTTGCCATACTTCAGAGTGCAGCACTGGCGGCGTTCAGGCAGGAGTATCCGAACAGGGAGCATTTCTTGAGAAAATGATGAGAATTTAGAACCATATAAGTCCTGTTTTGAATATGATTAGATAATGCAAAAGACTATCGTGTGTTAAAATACATGATAGTCTTAGTTATTTTAGGGGAGCTAGTTATAAGTGAACGTGTGAAATATGGATCTGAAGACAGAACATGTATCATCAGGATCCTTGGTGTTCATAAATATCACTTCATCCCTCGTCTTTATCATGATTACGGGATAGCTGTCTGTGTATACATACATTTCACATTTGCCGTATGTACTGCACTTGAAATGACCGATCAGGTATTCATCGGTGGCACCTCCGTTGATACGGACAAAATTGTCGTCTGGCAGTTCGTCCAGAAGCTGAACATCCTCGATGTCATCAAAGTAAACCTCTGACGAGTATATGGCGGCGGAGATGACGAGTCTGTCAGAGTCAAGCTGAGTGTCGATATGCACGTTTATTAATGGCACAAGCACACCTATCATCCAGACGATGCAGGCGGTGATAAGGATACATGTAAGTCCTGTAAAAATCTTTGCGCGCCTGGTGGCATAGTTAAATGTATAATTTCCACTCTGCAATCTGTTTTGAACCAGCACATGCGGGTCGGAAGGATTGTAGTAATATCCGGTTTTCCAGTATTCGTCGTCATCCACGTAGAGAGGCTGGGTGTCGGCTGCCAAGAGTTCACGTTTTCTGCTCTGAGCCATGAGGAGAGGTGCAAACAATCCGATGGCAGCAAGAGTCTGGATAAATATATAGACATAGAGTGCGGAGCTGCACAGCGAGACATCTACAAGCGCACCCTTGAAATTCAGAATATCAGAAAGAGAAATTTGCTGGGACTTACTGGCTGATGATATGCAGTGAATCAGGGTGTCAATAGCGATATATACCCATGCGACAGCATTTGTCGCCGAAAGAATCAGCATTGCAAGTCCCTTGTATATCTTCATAGTTCTGTTGACGGTCTGGTTGAGCTGGGTATCCGAGCTGTACACAGTTCGCTCGTGTCGGTTTACATATATGTGGAATATCATGGATGTAAGTGATATAAGGACGGAGCAGAGTCCCATTATTATCATTGTGGTTGATATGACCGCACTTTTCCCTATCACAAATGGCAACAGGCAAATGAGCTCTACAAGGATTATTATTCCATGATAATTGAAACTGATCTCACTTTTGCCGATCTGGGTTGTCACATTTGTATCAATGTAACGTTTTCTTCTTTGATCAGGGATCACCCAGTCATTTGCCATCTTCAGAGCATACATTTTCCTGTGCGCAGAGTTGTGTGCATATGTTATCCAGAAACAGAATGCGATCATCCAGATAGTGTATGCAAGTACAAATATAATGATCTCCCAGAACACGACAAAGCATAGGGCTGTTCCGAGGATGAGATTTATCCAGATAATCCGGTTCATCTTACGTTTGGCAGCATCAACAATACACAGGACGGTTTCGTCTTCACTGTGTTCTTTTGGAATGTGGACGCCCAGGAGCATTCCCTCGGTATACGAATAATTACTTGTATATACGAACTTCATTATGAGCAGTATGAAGAAGTTCATAAACAGGAATATGATAAATAATGCTATGTTCATATGCGGACCCTTTCTAGTAATTTAAGTGGATATTTGTTGTATAAAGATTCTTTCTCACAGTGATGATAATGCTTATTCATAATTGGTATTATTTTCATGCAAATTGGTTACACCATATCGCCTAACAGCTCATTGTATCATATTTGGATTGGAGAAGACTTCATTTTGGAATATACTTCATCGCACAACTTGAGGAAATCATCCCGGTTCATTCCGGTTATGCTTGCCTCAGCGGACAGAAGTTCCAACTCTGACTCCAGCTTGTCACGGAACTCGGCGTTCATATTGATATTTTCTGATACAAATGCTCCAAGCCTTCTGTCAGTTCTGATATATCCCTCGTTTTTGAGTATCTGGTATGTCTTATTCACAGTCATTGTGTTCACGCCGGCATCCGCCGCAAGCTGTCTTACGGTGGGAAGTTTTTCACCTGGCTGTATCTCACCTTTGCCGATTCCCTTTACTATCTGATTGCGCAGCTGTACATATATGGGTGTGTCACTGCTCATGTCAAGCTCTATGATCATGTGGTGTCCCTCCTTTTTGTATTATCTGTATTATAATATATAATACAGATTCCGCGATAAGTCAACTATGAGAAACCGCCGTATAAATAAAAATCATCTGTGAGCAAGTTGATTACCCACAGATGATCCCTATTTGTTAAAGTACTATTTTTGTGTAGCTAATTTTTGCAGTTCCAATAACCGCTCATTTGAAATGATTTTTTCGGAAAAAGATTTTCTGATCAAATCAAAATCCGCTCCATTTGAAAAAAGACTGAGTATTATTTTCTCATCTTCCAGTCTTTTGAGTTTCTGAGATGGGGTTTCTTCCACTGTGCCACCCATGATACTCACCATCCTTTCCTCATATTCGTTGCCATCCGCAATATGTTTAATGATCCTGTTTATATAATTCATTATATCTAAAAGTTCTTTCGGTGACAATTCGTTATTCTGGTATAAAATTACGAGTTCAATACTTTTGAATAGTTTATAGTTATTTAATTGTATTTTTTAAACCAAAGTGATATATTCCTTTCATCAAGATGTGTGTAATTCAAAAATAAATCTTTGCAGTATTCACTGCGATTATCACAAAACATTTCAATTTAATATGGAGACGGTAGAGGTATGTTGCCGCTCGGGTTTTGCTATAGTATAATTATAAAAGATATGACTATAAATTCATGCAGCTATCCTCTATTGGTTTCTTTGCTTTTCGTGGAAACAAGAGGAGGAATGTTTGTATGGGAGAAAAAGACATAACAGAAAAGATACTGGCAGATTATAATGATGTATTTGCAGATATAGTAAATGTATTGTTGTTCGGTGGAAAAACAATTGTTGATGAGAATATGCTGGAGAGCATAAAGGATAAAAGCCAGTATAAAACAGATGGTGAGATCCATCAGGAAGAGCGCGATGTATCGAAGGTTCTAAAGGGTAAGAATGTACATATAGCGTTTATTGGATTTGAACATCAGACGGATGTAGATTCAAAGGAGGCTCTGCGTGTTATAGCATATGATGGTGCTGCATATAAAAGGCAATTGTTGGCAAATGGTGGAGAAATATACCCAGTTGTTACAATTGTGCTTTATTTCGGACAAAAAAGATGGATAAAGGGGCGGTCTCTATACGATATTCTTGATATAACGGATGAGTGGAAACCATATGTCAGTGACTATAAAATAAACATATTTGAGATAGCTTATCTTACACCAGAGCAGGTGAAAATGTTTAAAAGTGACTTTAGGATTGTTGCCGATTATTTTGTGCAAATGCGGATCAACAAAGATTACATACCATCCAAAGAGACTATAAAACATGTTGACGAGGTGTTAAAACTCATGAGCGTATTGACGCAGGACGAAAGATTTGAACAGGCGCAGGCTAACGGAAACAAAGGAGGTTTAAAAAATATGTGTGAAGTACTTGATAGAGCGGAAGCAAGAGGAATATCTATAGGCGAGGCGCGAGGAGAATTAAAGGGTGCAGTGAGGGCATATTTGGATATGAAGGTTCCTATAGAAGAGATAGCGGAGAAACTGAACATATCAGTGGAGGAAGTCCGGAAGATAGCCGACACACTATAGGAGATGAACATATATGCAGTTACACACACTTATATCTTCGGAAAATGGTCCGATCATCCTCTGGGTCATGTACCCACACAGGGGAGATGAACTGGAGCATGCAACGGATTCTATCAGAGAACTGGTGGGAGAAGAACAGTTTACACTTGCTGCGATACAGGTGGATGACTGGAACAAGGATCTCTCACCGTGGAGATCGGATGAGGTCGATGGATCATTTGCCGGAGAGGCAGGACGGACACTGGATTATATAGAACAGCAGGTCGTGCCACAGTTGGATATTCAAAGCCGGGCGAACAGACCTCTTTATATCATGGGATATTCGCTTGCCGGGCTTTTTGCGCTTTGGGCAATGTACCAGACGGATATATTTGCCGGATGTGCCACGTGTTCGGGTTCAATGTGGTATCCGGGATTTGTGGAATATGTAAACAGCCAGCCGACACTTGCAAACAAACATATATACTTCAGCCTAGGCGGCAAAGAATCGCGGACGTCAGACAGACTTATGGCAACTGTGGCGGATCGGACAAAGGAGATTTACGATCTGCTGAAGAAGGACAATGATGTGATATATGAGATAAATCCAGGTGGACACTTTGCCGATTCCGGGAAGAGACTGGCGAAGGCTGTGAAGTGGATAGAGAAGGTAGCCTCTGCATAGGTTTTGCAGGATGCCCTGTTAAAACAGGAAAAAGGATAACCCAAAAGCACAGGAGAACACATATATAAAATCGTTCACTGACAGAACGATACGAGGCATAACATATACCGGATAGATATATATTTTTATCGGAATAGATGATAATATATGGGGCAGACATATGGAGTAGATAGATTAATGGCAGACACGATCCGGTAAGTATATGCAGTGGAAAATCAGACCGTGGTAAGCCGGAAAGAAGGGCAACATGGGTAAACAGACAAATAAAAAGAAAAGCACAGGAGCGGCGAAGGCGATATTTGCAAAAGCCCCGGGAAGGCTTGGCAAATGGAATGTGATAGCATTTGTCGTGCTGGTCATAGGAGAGCTCATATACTATTATGCGGCAACACCGGCGATCAACATACAGAGTACAAGTTTCTGGGTGTGGATGGTCATTTCAGTTGCGCTTGTTGGCTTTTGTACGCTTGATTTCACGGTGGAGAGTAATGATACCAGAAGTGTCGCAACGAAAGCAACGAAACCGGCAGCATGGATAGTAGTAATATTGATAGCGGTCGGACTTATCATGGTGGCGGCATCATCCAAACTGTTTTGTGCATCAAAGTACGCAAGCCTCATCAATATAGAGGATGGGGACTTCCAGACAGATATCCCGGAGAGCAGGCAGATAAATGACATTGCGCTGATGGATACCAGCACAGCGAGGATCATAGGTGAGAGAGCCGTCGGTTCACTCTCGGATGTGGTCAGCCAGTACGAGGTCAGCGGCAATTACAGCACTATAGATTACAATGGCGCGCCGATGAAGGTTGCAGCACTCAACTATGCGGGATTCATCAAATATATGAACAACAGGAAGAACGGAATCCCGGGTTATGTTCTTGTGGATCCTGTAAAGAATGAGGCACACTATATACAGACTGAAAAGCCTATAGTGTATTCACCTTCAGCGTATTTCAACAATAACCTGTACAGACATGTCCAGATGGCTTATCCGACATATATATTTGAAGGTTTCTATCTGGAGCTCAATGACGATGGCAATCCATATTACATCTGCCCGGTTCTTGAGTCGCATGCAGGACTCTTCGGTGCAAAGGATGTAAAGGGTGTGGTCATATGTGATCCGTGCACGGGCGATACCGAGTACCATGAAGTCAGTGATGTTCCACACTGGGTGGACCGTGTATATGATGGCGACCTTGCATGCCAGAAATACGACTGGTACGGCGAGCTCTCAGGCGGTTACTGGAACAGCGTATTTGGCAATAAGGGCTGCAAGAGGACTACGGATGATTATGGTTACAAGGTAATGGACGGAGATGTGTGGGTATATACAGGTGTCACATCGGTAAATGGTGACGAGTCCAACATAGGATTTGCCCTGATGAACCTCCGAACAGGAGAGAGCAAATATTACAAGGTGGCGGGTGCAGAGGAATACTCAGCCATGGCGTCGGCAGAGGGACAGGTACAGCATCTTGGTTACAAGGCATCATTCCCATCACTCATCAACATCAGCGGAATACCAACCTACATCATGGTCTTAAAGGACAACGGTGGCCTGGTTAAAATGTATGCGCTTGTAGATGTGGAGAAGTATAATATTGTAGCTACAGGCACTACCCAGAAGGATGCGCTTGCGGCATACAACAAGCTGTTGGCAGAGAATGGACTTAAGAGCACGCAGAGTATGACGGACGATATACCAAACAGACAGATCACGGTAGCTGATATCAAATATATCAACATGGATGAGACGACATATGTGTATATCACAGATGAGGCTGGTAATGTATACAAGCAGGATTTCTCAGAGAACGAGTCGCTGATATTTGTACAGAATGGAGATAAAATAAAAGTATTTTATCAGGAATCAGACAACGGAATAAATGACATAATATCTGTTGAGAGATAGATTTATTCACTGAATAAAGGCTCTCCCTGTGATAAACAGGGGGAGCTTTTGACTGGCGACATGATATAATAAAACACACTGATGTGTGCGCAGGTCATTGTGCTTATGCGCGGCGACATATGATATAATGGAAATATCTCATTGGGAATAAGTCTATATAATGAATATTACAATATAGGGAACAGACGGCAGATAAAAGATTTAGCTTGTATGCGGTTGCGATAGTGGTGCCGATGGCGATAGTGGTTGCGGTTGCGGTTGCGATGGCGATAGTGATGGTGGCTGCAATGGCGACCATCCTGAAAAGCTATAAATTTTTATCTTTTTAGTAAAAAATTGTAAAATAGATAAAATAAAATACAGTTTTGTGCTGTTTTGGAGATGATTCCTGCAAAAAGATAAAAATTTGTATTCATATATGGATATTTCTATATAAAAGATAAAAACTATGTGTTATGGCCAGAGCAGGCCACGTTCGGCGGAGCAGGCCACGTTCGGTGGAACAAGTCACGTTCGGTGGAACAGGCCACGTTCGGCAGAGCAAGCCACGTTCGGTGGAACAGGCCACGTTCGGCAGAGCAAGCCACGTTCGGTGGAACAGGCCGCACTTGGCGGAATACGGCATACTAGCTGAATCATAATTTAAAGCCACGTTAAAGGTCATGTGAGATCTGACATAAGATGTCAGCCACACATAAATTGACGTTTAAGAAAAGGAGGTTATTATTATGGATAAAAAGGCGATCTACAGTTTATCATACGGTGTTTTCATGTTGTCCACAAAGCTGGGCGACAAGGCAAATGGCTGCATCATCAACACCTGTATACAGGTGGCGAACAATCCAACGCGGGTTGCAATATCGGTTTTGAACACGAATTACACATGTGATCTGCTCAAGAAGAGTGGTGTGTTTGCCCTCAGTGTACTTGATGAGCAGTGTACATTTGACTCGATAAAGCACTTCGGATTCCAGTCGGGAAGAGATGTGGACAAATTTGAGAGCATAAAGATGCCGGAGGATGTCAACGGAATCCCTTACATGGGCTGGTATGCATGTGCGGTTATCAGTGGCAAGGTAGTTGAGAGCCACGATCTTGGAACACATACGTTGTTCATCGCTGAGGTGGTTGATGCAAAGATGCTGTCAGACAAGGCACCTCTCACATATGCTGATTATCAGGAGCATATAAAGCCAAAGGCAGACAAGCCTCCTAAGACAGATGAGAAGATAGTGGGATGGCGCTGCAAGATATGTAATTATGTATATGAGGGAAGTGAGCTCCCGGAAGATTATGTATGTCCTCTGTGTGGACACGGAGCAGATGACTTTGAGCCTATATATGAGTAATATGCAAATATGCCGTTATCGGCAAGAAATGACTGGAGATAATTATGGACAAAGAAAGAATGATGAAGAACGTAGCAGAGATATTCAGCCGCGGTGCGGTGGACAAGAATCTTCCGGCATGGGTAAATATGCGACATGCATGGAAAGCAAATGATGCGGCGAGAGACAGAGGGCTTGAATACCCGGCAAATGTTGTACAGATAAAGAATCTGGATTACAAAAAGGAACTTGATGAGGTTCGTTTCAATGAGCTGATTGAAATATGGAACAAAGGCCAGCATACAAATGACAGTGATAACAGTGTACAGTTACAGAACAAAGAGATCTTGAATGACACAGTTGATTTAACGTACGAGGCTGATAAAACTTCAAAGAGCAGATGTGAAGGATTAGAGAGAAATGTTGTAAAATTTGCCGATTCCGGGGATGCCGCAGACGTGGATTCTGCAAGCTATACATCCAACAGCTACATGGATATCTGCGTTCCAATATCGTATATGACAGATGAAAACAGAAAATATCCGGTGATAGTGAGCGTGCATGGCGGAGGCTGGTTCTATGGTGATAAGGAACTGTACAGCCACTATTGCTGCCTTCTTGCGGAGCACGGGTACGTGGTGGTGAACTTTAACTATAGATTGTCACCGCAGAACAAATATCCTGCTGCCATAGAGGATGTGGCGTATCTCATTCGGTATATCCATGAGAATGCGCAGACATTTGGAATAGACATGGATAATTTCTATATGGTCGGTGACTCGGCGGGGGCACAGCTCACGGCAAATTATTGCATCATAGCATCAAACAGCGATTACAGGGCAAAGCTTGATTTCTTCACATATGATCTACTGCCTAAGAAGGTCTGCCTTAACTGTGGTGCATACAAGATGGCAGAGAGAAATGACAATATATCTGCATGGTATCTGAGAAATGATGTGGATGATGACCAGAATAGTGACGTAAAAACAAGTTCACACGACAAAGCTGAAAAATGTGAAAGTAAGAAAATAAGCCAGGCATATGCTGTGACTGAGAAACAATACAAGCTGTTTAAGGACCAGCTTGATTATGTAAATGCTGATTTCCCGGAGGCGTATCTCATGTACAGTGTAAATGATGATCTGGCATCACATACAAAAGCGTTGGATGAAGTGCTGAACAAAGTTGGAGCTGCACATATCACAAAAGCGTATGGACAGAACAATCCTGACAGCGGTCATGTATTCCATATGAATATGAGAAGTCCAGAGGGAATACTCTGTAACGAGGATGAGTGTGCATTTATGAGATAAGCAGGATCAAACACGGTTAGTGTACTGTAAAAATTAGAGAACATTTTCAGTGGTCAGGCAAAGAAACAGAAAAAATTTGCCGATGTGGCAGAATGTGAAAAAAACAGTTTGACAACATGCCCCCTGAATGCTATCCTATAAAAACAGATAAAGGCAAAGACAGGAAGGAGTACTTAAGTCACTGTCACTTCAGAGAGTAGGCGTTTGGTGCGAGCCTATAGGACACCTTAAGGAAGCAGTCCCCGAGCTGTGACCGCGAAAGATTTTGAATCATTGGTATTGATTTTAAGTAGTAGTCAACGGAAGGTTCCACGTTATAGGAACAACGATAGTGATGGCTGTCGGCTGAGAGCAGGAATAAGTTCCTGAATTTAGGTGGTAACACGGACAAGAAAGTTCGCCCTAAGCATATTATAAGTATGCTTAGGGCTTTTTTTTCGTAAGCTGTTGTAAGACAGTTTACGAAGCGCGCAGACGCCGTGCGCAGCGCCTATAATGCGTCTGCACAAATTACGTTTTCAGGGTGAAAAGCGGCTGCGATGCGCGAGCTTGCTCGCAGGCATCGAAGATGCGGAGTAATCTCGAAGAAAACGCAAGTTAAAACCAACGATCAGCAAACACAGACAACAAGGGATCAAGAGATATAAAGGAGTGTGTATCATGAGAAAATTCGAAAAATCATCAAAGCTTGACAATGTGTGTTACGACATAAGAGGTCCTGTTATGGACGAGGCAAACAGAATGGTGGCTGAAGGGGTAAATGTCCTCAAGCTGAACATAGGAAATCCTGCACCGCATGGACTTATGGCACCTGATGAGGTAGTAAGGGATATGGCATATAACCTCAGAGATACTGAGGGATATTCAGATTCAAAGGGACTTTTTTCTGCGAGAAAGGCGATCATGCAGTACTGCCAGCTGAAGAATATTCCAAATGTAGGAATCGATGACATATACACAGGAAATGGAGTCAGCGAGCTTATTACCATGTCCATGCAGGGGCTGCTGGATTCTGGTGATGAGATACTTGTCCCAATGCCAGACTATCCATTGTGGACAGCATCTGTCAACCTGGCAGGAGGAACAGCGGTTCATTATCTCTGCGATGAGCAGTCCAACTGGTATCCGGATATCGAGGATATAAAGAAGAAGATAACTTCAAGAACAAAGGGAATCGTAGTCATCAACCCAAACAACCCTACAGGAGCTCTCTATCCAAAGGAGGTTCTTGAGCAGATAGTTCAGGTGGCAAGGGAGAATGAGCTTATCCTTTTTGCCGACGAGATATATGACAGACTTGTCATGGACGATAAGGAGCATGTAGCTCTTGCATCTCTGGCACCAGATCTTTTCACCATAAGCTTTAACGGACTGAGCAAGTCCCACCGAGTTGCAGGTTACAGAGTGGGTTGGATGTGTCTGTGCGGAAACAAGAGCAATGTGAAGGGTTACATAGAGGGACTTAACCTCCTGTCATCCATGAGACTTTGCTCAAATGTTCCTGCCCAAAGTATAGTTCAGACCTGTCTTGGAGGCTACCAGAGTGCAGATGAGCTGCTCCTGCCGGGAGGAAGGATCTATGATCAGAGGGAGTATATCTATAAAGCACTCTGTGATATACCGGGAATAAGTGTGGTTAAGCCGGAGGCTGCGTTCTACATATTCCCTAAACTTGACAAGGAGAAGTTCAACATCACAAATGATGAGCAGTTTGCCCTTGATCTTCTGAGGGATAAGCACATCCTCGTCACATGTGGAACAGGATTTAACTGGAAGGATCCGGATCACTTCAGGATAGTATATCTTCCAAATATGGAGATACTCAAGGAAGCAACAGCAAAGCTGGCTGATTTCCTGAGTTACTATCACCAGTAAAAGAAATTATTAAAATGTCCCTTTGCGTGTCACATATTGCAGTAAAAAAACGCGATATGTATACTTGAAGTATTCAAGATAAGACACGGAGGGGCATTTTTTATGAAAAAGAAAATGGTATTGTTATGCGCAGCAGCGTCCATGCTTGCACTTGGAGGTTGCGGATTGAACGACAAGCTGCAGACGCTGAAGGACAGCCTGGACAGTGTGGATTCCACAACTGAGGCAAGGGTGTCTGGAGAGAAAACAGAAGAGACAGATTCTAAAGCGGATAATAAAAAAGATATTGACAATAGTGCGGAATCAAAAACAGAAACGGATACCACAGACAAGTCTTCAGATGATAAAGAAAGTGACGGCAAACAGAGCGATGAAGATTCCAAAGCGACAGAGAAGTTCGATGAGATATTGAGAACTGCATATAATGATGGAATACTTGATATGTGCAAGGAACATTTCATGTCCTACAGAAATGGAGTGTGGGGCGAGGCCGGGATTGCAGATACATATAATGCATCAGATACAGACTACTATTTTTCTATCTGTGACATAGATGGAGATGAAAAAGATGAGTTGCTGCTTGCGTGGGGCGATTGGTGCGACTGGGAATTGCATGAAAAGTTTATAGATATCATGAAGTACGATGCCGCAAGCGACAGCGTTGAACATGAAGGGGTTGTCATAGCAAAGAAACAATATTCGGAAGATAGCAGCCGCAAATGGATGGATGGTGTGACGTTCTACGATAATGGAACTATACTTTCCGATTACACCTATGGAATGATTGCGGGTCAGTGTCTGTATACATATGAATATGACTCTTCTAAAGATGTATATTCTGGCATATCAGGCAATGAAGTAATTAAGGATTACTCAAATCGCGCAGGTGCTCTGTGGGATAAGACACAGGAAGTATACAGATATAACAATGATGTGAATTTCCCTGATGAGCTGGATAAAGATGGAGATGGGAAACTATACTGTCCGGGGGTTGGTGAATGCAACATAGAGGATGAGAATTTAAATTGGGTAGATCTTGGAGATCTGGGACTGAATCTGCCTGACGATTACCAGGAACACACGTTGGCTGTTACATGGTACAGATTGGGTGACTATGTGCAAAATGGTGATAAAACAGAATATAAAAAGGACATGGAAACCGTGTATTCAGAGGAGATTGAATCGTATCGCAGATATGTTGCGAATAAAGCAAGTGAAAGCGATAAGAATGAGTTCTCTATATATGATGGTATAGCATATGCAGAGACGGATCTGAATTCAGATGGAGTCCCTGAGCTTATAGTGGGATTGTCAAATACATACGGTCCGTATGATCCGAATGATGAATACCAGAGTTTTGATGCTATCCGGATATACACATGGAAGAACGATTCATTGAGACTTGTCTACTGTTCAAATATTCCGTATGTAACAATGGCTAACAAATATGTTGTTACTGACAATGAGATAAGAAGACTTGCTGGCAGTGGAACCGGTTTTGCCTTATATGAATTTTATCAGCTGCCTGAGAATTCTACAGTTTTACATATGACGGAAGCCATCAAACATCAGGAACAATTGGATGAGAATGGCTCAAAAATACTTTTTTATCATACAGAAAGCGATTACAATTCAGAGGACTGGCAGGAGATTTCTGAGGATGAATACAACCAGATCCTTGATCGCGTAGATGATAAAAAGATTGCGTATGAGTACATGTACCTTAACTAAATTGTATACAATAGTCACACAATTATGCAACAATATGACAATTTAAGCATAAAACGCAACAACAAATACGATAAAAACTATAAATTGTCAAAAAACAATGTTGACATTTTGAATGCTATCTTATATAATAAAGATACATTAAAGAACGGCCATTTGAAAATAGGCAGATGGCACACCATAGATTGTCACCCGTGACACATAACATGTACGAAGTTATCTCAGAGATTTATAGAATCGTGAAAAGACTTTACACATGGTGCGCAGGAAACAGAGATCCGTGGTACAAGTTCACGAAAGGAGGAGGTTCCGTTGGAGACAATTGAAGAACATTTTTATCATGATGGTAACTCAGAACTGGGAAGTTGTTTCCACACGAGATGCCTTTAAGATAAAAGCTTGAATCAGTCCACTTGTAGATGCTATATATAGCATGATTGAAGTAGAGAGGACGCAGGTATTTGATACCAGATTTGATCCATCGTGATTGTTCAAAACACAAGATATGAATGGTGTTTCAAGGGCATCGTGTCATATCACAATCGAAAGGCCAGTGCTTATAAGAGGTTGGTACACATACAAGTTCATGCAGTGCATGTTATAAGTATATTTATACAAGTACCCCAATAGTTATATTCCGGTAAATGTAACCTCTAGGCACAACGAATTTTTTCATAGATATTATATATAAAGTGAAAGAATGTATGGCATGTGTGGAAGCATTCAAGTATTTTGATTAGATACTTCAATATTAAAAATGAATAAACTAATACGAAGCCAGTTGGTATTATGCCAGCTGGCTTTTTTGTTGATCACATTGAGCGTTAAAACATGGCTTGCCCTCTCTGTGAGCTATAACAATCCGCAGCTCAATATTCGCTTTACGTTCTATCGGGCTCGATCCTCTGAGATGTGGGTACAGCCGGACGGTATGGGACAGAAACTTGTGATCCAGATCACAGATGGAATCCAGGCAGTGAAGCTCACGGATGATATGCTCAAGAAGAATCCGGTTGACAAGAATGGACTTATCATAAAAGAAAGAGAGTAATACTCATTATTAGCCATACTAAAGGCGGCGTCAATGTGAATTGTGCACATGACGCCGCCGATTTTTTTGCATATGGATAGGCCGGGAAGCGTGTCAGCATGAGGCTTTGGCGCCGACTTCCTGTCGTTTTGCCACCAGCTTTTCAACCGGTGTTGACAGATACATGATAGATAGCATCAGTGTGCAGCAGAACCAGATGATAGGTTCTGTGATGGTGACACCCATATATCCAAGTCTCGGTGTGAGTATCATGACGGCGAGAACTTTGCCGACAAGCTCCATGGATGATGACATGACCGGAACAATCTTCCTGCCCATGCCCTGCATGGCGCATCTGAGTACGAACAGAGGACCAAGGACATAGAAACATGTCACACCGATTCTCACATATCGCACTGCCGGGTCGATGATGGCCGGGTCTGATGTTCCGGCAACCAGCCTGATGAGAGCCGGGCTGAACAGCCAGCCGCACACGATCATGACAGTTGTTATGATCGTGTTGATGATGATCGCATCCCTTACGCCTTGGTGTACACGGTCGTATTTGCCTGCTCCCATGTTCTGGCTGACAAATGTTGTGACGGCATTTCCTACTATATAAAGCATGAACATGAGAATATCAAATATCTTTCTGGCTGCAGTGTGCGCAGTTACTATGTCTGTGCCGAGGTTGTTGATCGCCCTCTGAAGGATAACGGTTCCGATGTTTACAATGCAGCTCATAAAGCCCATGGCAAGTGCTGACTGTATGAGGTCTGACCTGTCTTCTTTTGTGACTGCGTATTCATCCTTTTTAGGGATGAGGTGTTTTGCTTTAAGACATATATATGCAAATGCCAGAATACCTGCCAGTGCCTGTGATATGTCGGTTGCGATGGCTGCACCCTTTACACCCATGTCAAATGCTCTGATGAACAGAAGATCCAGGATAACATTTAACACAACTGATATTCCCAGGAATATCAGCGGAGTCTTGCTGTCTCCCACTGCACGTAGAATGTTGGCACACAGATTGTAAAGGGAACAAAATATGATACCTGCTATGATGATGACTACGTAGTCATTTGCCATATCTATAATGTTGTCAGGAGTTTTGAGCAGGACGAGTATAGGTCTTATAAAGACAAGTCCCAATATGGTGAGGACAATGCTTGTCGCAAGTGTGAGAAGTGCAGATGCACCTATACACTGTCTCATCTTTTTATAGTCCTTTGCTCCGTAATATTTGGCGATGGGGATCGCAAGACCCATTGTGCCGCTGTTGAGAAAACCTATCATCATGTTTGATATGACTGAGGTAGCTCCTACGGCTGCCAGTGCCTGAGGACTCACATAGTTGCCAACGATGGCTGAGTCTGTGAAACTGTATAACTGCTGGGCGATCTGTCCGAGTATCATGGGAACAGCGAACATCCATATGACTTTCATTGGTTTTCCGACGGTAAGGTCTTTCATTGTGTATCCTCCTTCAACATTAATAGTGTACTGTAAGTATAATCTGATTTTTGGCGTCTGATAATGGATTGTACAACTATCGCAGATAAAGTCAATGTAGTTTTAGATTTTTTTTCTATAAAAATGTTTTATTTTGGGATAGAAAATGTTATCTTAAAGACTACCGAGTGAAAAGAAAAAAACTGTACATAATACTAAAGAGTAAAATGAAAGAAATGGAAGATATGGATAAGAATAACAACAATAATGAAGAGAAGATACAGAAGGATAAAGCTCCTGCAGAAAAGAAGGAGAACAAAAAGAAGTTTGTGTCCAGGAATAGTAAGAAAAAGAAGCTGTATGATGTGGAGAGGATTGTGCTGTATGCCCTGTGCCTTGTGCTTCTGGGATTGGTGATAGGCCTGGCAACAAAAAATTACAGGCTTCAGAACAAAGTAAAGGCTCTCACGGATGCAGCGGGAAATCAGAATACCACGGAGGCGGTCAGCGATTCTCAAAAGACAGAGAGTGACAGCAGTGGTCAGACGGAGACGACAGAGGTTAAGCTGAGTGTTATGTCGGGAGTCAGTTATACTGAGATACATCTGGCCGATGAGGAGACGACGAAAGATCAGAAGGCGACAACGGAGCAGCACTCAGAGAACTATAACGGTGAGGATCTTGCAGACAATGGATGTACCTATGCTATAAAGGTCAACAGGCAGGAGAACATTGTTACTATATATAAGCTGGATGCAGCGGGATATTATACAGTTCCCGTAAAGGCGATGAGATGTTCGGTATCACCTGTGGGCGAGACTCCGGTTGGAACTTTCAATATCGCTATGAAGTGGGACTGGCTTGCTTTATTTGACAATTGCTATGGTCAGTATGTGTCACAGATAGAGGGTGACACGCTATTTCATTCGGTTCCTTATGTGGATACAGATAAAAGCACTCTTGAAACCTGGGAATTCAACAAGCTGGGTACAGGTGCATCTCTCGGATGCGTGAGACTGTGCGTGGCTGATACAAAGTGGATATATGAGAATTGTGATCAGGGCACCTATGTAAATATATTTGACAGCGATTACTATGGACCACTCGGAAGACCTGTCCCTGTCACAAAGCTTTCGGATACCGAGAATCCTGGATGGGATCCTACAGACATGGTGGAGGAGAATCCTACAACAGGAAAATCTGTAATATATGGTGCGGAGAGTCATAGTATAAAGATAAACGAGAACTACGATGTCATGGCAGGAATATGGGCGTTCAATTCAAACAGAGAGGATGTCACCGACCAGTTGAAGACAGAGGGAACCGTGGACAATACAAAAGCAGGCAAATATACCGTGAAATACAGTTTTGAGGACAACGGACAGACGGTGGATAAGACAATCGTCATAACTGTTGAAGATGATATAGCACCTGTTGTAACCAGAATCCCAATCGAGCTTAAGATCGAGGGTTACAATGGACAGAAGGAAGAGCTGGCGCAGCTTGTGGCATCATATGTCACAGCCACAGACAATGGCAATCCGATCACAAAGGGAATAGCCACTGATGGCAGAGGCAATACGCTGGACGGCGTGGCAGTGAAAGATGTCAAAGAGGATAAGATATGTGTAGCGACAAATCATATAGATAATGCGGCTGGAAGCTATAACGTGGTGTGCTGCGCCATGGACAGTAGTGGAAATGCCTCAGATTTCTTCACGGTGAAGGTTACTATAGTGAAATAGCTGCATTTTTGGAGAGCGGAATATGGCAGATAAAAAACATAATGTATATGACCTGGAGGCAGAGAAGATCCAGGAAAAGATAATAATATTTGTGGTGGATACCGGTGGATATGACCAGAAGGGTGTGTCGCCGAAGGTTCAGTCATCTCTGGATGAGCTGGCAGAACTCATAGATACTGCCGGGGCAGAGGTCGTCGGCCGTATGGTTCAGAACAGAGAGAAGATCGCAAATGATCTGTATCTCGGACGCGGTAAGGTTGAGGAGCTCCGTGACATGATATATGAACTTGGTGCCACGGGCGTGTGCTGTGATGACGAACTGTCACCGGCACAGCTCATGAACCTTCAGGATGCGCTGGACATAAAAGTCATGGACAGGACTATGGTCATACTTGATATATTTGCGGCTCATGCGGGAAGCTATGAGGGCAAACTCCAGGTGGAACTCGCCCAGCTTAAGTTCAGGGCAACAAGACTGGTGGGTATGCGTGATTCCCTGTCCAGGCTTGGCGGAGGAATAGGAACCAGAGGACCTGGAGAGAAAAAACTTGAGATAGACCGTCGAGTTATAAGAGACCGGATATCCAGGCTCAAGGCTGAACTTAAAGCGGTTGAGGCTCAGCGTTGGCAGCAGAGAAAACAGCGCCAGCAGAGTGCGGTTCCAGTGATTGGAATAGTCGGCTATACCAATGCGGGAAAGTCAACTCTTCTCAATTCGCTGACAGGTGCAGGTGTGCTTGAGGAAGATAAGCTGTTTGCAACTCTTGATCCTACCACCAGAAGTTTCAAACTGCCGGGTGGTCAGAATGTTCTTCTGACTGATACCGTAGGATTTATCAGAAAGTTGCCGCACCATCTGGTGGAGGCATTTGGTTCAACCCTTGAAGAGGCGAAATACTGTGATGTCATTTTGCATGTGGTTGATGCGTCGGATGACAACTGGGACAGCAACATAGAGACGGTGTACAGTACATTACAACAACTTAAGATAGATGAAGATTCAGGCAAGCCTGTGATAACAGTGTTCAACAAGACAGACAGATTATCCAGAGATGACCTGGCCGGTGTCAGGGATCTTCGTGCTGACAGGACTTTATATGTATCAGCGAAGACAGGGCAGGGGCTTGACGAACTTGCAAGGACTATAGAGGAAGTGCTCAGAGAGCAGAAAACCTATATAAGACATACATTTGCCTATACAGATGCGGGGATGGCCGGTCTCATCCACAAGTACGGCGAGATCAAGACAGAAGAGTATCTGGATGACGGCATATTTATAGAAGCGTATGTTCCCAAATTCATATTGGGCAAGCTTGGAATGGCCGATGAAGAAGAGGAATATTGATGAGGGAAAAGTGATAAAGAGCCAATATCGTTGCATATTAGGCTCTTTATCTGGTATAAAGATGGTATGAACATATTTACATAATTAAGAATATTGTGTAAATTGTTAATGGTAGGAATGTGGAAATATATCAAAGAAAGGGAAAATTATGGGAGATAATAACATGCATGAGACACCAACAGGATTTACTCCTGACGGTGCAAACAATGTGCCTGACCAGAATCAGCAGTATGCGGGACAGTATGGTCAGCAGAATGATGCGAATAATCAGTACGCAGGCCCGTACAGCCAGCAGCAGTACGGAGCAGACAGCCAGTACGCAGGACAGTATGGCCAGCAGCAGTACGGAGCAGACAGCCAGTACGCAGGACAGTACGGCCAGCAGCAGTATGGGGCAGACAGCCAGTATGCAGGACAGTACGGCCAGCAGCAGTACGGGGCAGACAGTCAGCATGCAGGACAGTATGGTCAGCAGCAGTACGGAGCAGGCGGCATGAATTCGCTTGGTGATACGGTGTATTCACAGACAGTCAATATGTATGGCGATCAGGCTCATAAGCCAGAGACGCCTAATAAGAGAAAAGGTATAAAGATTGCAATTATTTCAATTGTTGCAGCGCTTGTGGTTATTGCAGCATTTGTGGTTGTGTATCTGGTGTTTCTGAAGAAAACGCCTCAGGAGATAGTAGAGTCGGCGATGGAGAATACTTTTAAAGAAGCCGAGAATGACTCTCTTGCTGGCGTCGTGGAACTTGAAGAATTTGATCTGGATAATATTGATTTTCAATCAAGGTTCAAGATTGACAGCCTGACAGGACTTGATGAGTTCAAGGATGCTGAGGTTGAGTGGAATGGCAAGACGGCCATTTCTGATGGTAAGAATAATTTTGCTCTTGGCGGTTCACTTTCTATGGCAGGAGAGACGGCATCTGTAGAGATTAAAGTTGTGGATAATAAGATCTACTTCTCATCACCAGAGTTATTTACAAAGACCTTCCTCCTTGATGTGGACAGTATCATGTCAGAACTTGGAACATCGGCATCAGGACTTGGTGGAACAATAGACAGTGAATCACTTAAAAAGATAATTGAAGAGGATCTTGAACCTGCCACTGAGACGTTCAAGAAGTCAGTGGTATATGAAAAGGTTGGCAAGGAAGAGTTCACAAATGCCAATGGAGATAAGGTTAAGGCAGAACACTACACAATAACAGTGACAAAGCAGGCTGTAAGTGATTACGCTGACGCGATAGTAAAGTGTCTGAGCAAGTATATTGACAGCAACCTGTCGGATGACATGCTCTCAGAAATGGGTGTGAGCAAGGATGCGATCAAGCAGCAGATTGAATTAGCAGTGCCGACAGCGATCAACATGATGTTTACAGATGATATAAAAATAAATGTGTATGTTGACGGTGATAAGATCGCACGTATTGATTCTGACTATACATTTGGTTCAACTACAATGGGTGCGAAGTTAAATATTGACTTTATGGGCAATGACAGTGCCACATCCGATGTAAAGGCTTCGTTTGTATTATCAGTAGGTGGCGTGGATTATATTTCATATAATATAGCAGGCAGCAGAAAGAAGTCTGGAGATAAGACAGAGAAGACTATAGATTATACACTTTCACTTGAAAATGGTTCAGAGACACAGAATATCATTGGCAAGAACACATTCTCATATGACAAGAAGAGCGGAGAAGTATCTGGAAACAGTGAAATTGAGGTTAATGCAGAGTCTATCGCAGTGAACTATTCTGCAATACTGGCCGATATAAACAAAGGAAAGTCATTTAGCCTGAATGATATGAAGATGGATGTAAATGTGTCTGGAGAGCAGGTGATTTCACTTTCGGGTGAAATGAAGCTTGGCAAGAACAGCGAGGCGATTACAGCACCGGCAGACGGAGATGTGGTTGATTATTCTGTGCTCGAAAATGATGATGCAACAAAATATGTCAATATGGATAGCCTGAACGAGATTGTGGCAGCATGGAGCGATATTCTTAATTCAGCAGCAGATAAATTTCCTTCTATAGGCAGCAGCAATTATCCTGTTATTGATGAAGATGATACAGATGATACTGATGCAAATGATAATGATGCTACAGAGGAAGCAACAACCGAGGCTTACACTGAGGCTGCAGATTATTCCAAGGAAGTCATCAAGATGGGCGATAAGACCATAAAGGTTAAGGATCCTGCCGGATATGAGAGAAGCTATGCTTCACAGTACAGTATATCACTCAACGGTAACGATGGATCTGACTATGTTACATATGAATCAATGGAAGGATTTGATTTGGCTGCCACAATAAAGTTCTACAAGGATTATTATGCTAACTATGAGGAAGATGAGTATGATAAGTTGGAGGATGTGAAAGACGGAACTGTAAAGGCGAAGGATGGAACAGAAGTCAGCTATATGCTTGTTAAGAGAACTGTGTTTGAATCAGATGTCGAGGAAGTTATCTTTATGTATCCTGTAGGCAGTGATACGGTTGTATGCTCAGTCAAGTATTGGGATGCTCCTGATAAGATCGATGTACAGAGTCTTTGCAACAAATTTATTGGTGCAATGGAGATAAAGTAATTTACAAAGGGAGGCAGTGATGAAGGTCGTAAATGTGAAGAATGTGGCAATAGGTGAGGGAATGACCAAGATATGTGTGCCGCTTGTGGCACCTACGGATTATGATGTGGACTATCAGGCGAGAATTATAGCGAAGTCTGAACCAGACATGGTGGAATTCAGGGCAGATATATATGAGAAATGTCTGGACAGGGAAGCTTTGCTGAAGACCCTGGAAAAGATCCACAACAAGCTGGAACAGTTCCCTATCATATTCACATTTAGAACAAAGGGTGAGGGCGGTTGCATGGAAGCAACTCTCAGTCAGTACAGAGATCTTCTGATGGATGCTGTTGATAGTGGTTGTATAGATATGGTGGATGTGGAATATTTTTCTGACATGGAGATCGTTGATGAGGTTATTGCAGAGGCTCATTCTAAGGGCGTGTATGTGATTGTGTCTAATCATGATTTCAAGACTACGATTCCGATGGAACAGATAGTTGACAGATTTAAGTCAATCATATTTACGGGAGCGGATATAGCGAAGATAGCGATGATGCCTGAGGATGGTTCACAGGTAGTTGATATGATGCAGGCCGCAAAGGAGCTTCAGGAGTGTGGAAATCAGACTCCGCTCATCGTTATTTCTATGGGTGAGCTTGGTGTTGAGACCAGAACTACGGGTGAGATGTACGGCAATGCGGTGTCATTTGCAACCGCAGGAATTCCTTCCGCACCGGGACAGATATCCGTGGATGCACTCAGAAGCCAGCTTACCATGATACATCATATAATAGCTGGAAAGTAATATTCAAAATTTAAAATTTTCAAAGACCGGAGACCACACTTATAAGAGAAGTCGTGGTTTCCGGCTTTTTTATGTAAAACCCCAAGTGGGGTCAGGCCCCTCTGGGAGAAAAGGGGTCTGACCCCTTTTGCTGCGGGGGGAAGATATGGTATGATGACAGCAGATTATTTGGCCGCGGATGGCCATGATATGAGACAGGAGATAGAGTATGGAAGAAAAACCACATAAGAGACGAGTGCACTACAGTGGCACCCATCCAAAGAGATTTGAGGAGAAATATAAGGAACATGATCCTGAGAAATATTCTGACACGATAGAGAAGGTTATAAGCAAGGGCAGTACCCCGGCGGGGATGCATATATCAATATGTGTGAATGAGATACTGGATTTCTTGCAGATACAGCCGGGACAGCAGGGGCTTGACGCCACTCTTGGCTATGGAGGACATACGAGGAGAATGCTGGAGAAGCTTCAGGGACAGGGGCATATGTATGCACTGGATGTGGATCCGATCGAGATCGTCAAGACGAAGAAGAGGCTGGAGTCACTTGGATTTGGGGAGGATATACTCACCATAAAGCAGACGAATTTCAGGAACATAGACAAGGTGGCACAGGAGGCCGGAGGATTTGATTTTATTCTGGCTGATCTTGGCGTGTCATCCATGCAGATAGACAATCCGGACAGGGGATTCACATATAAGTTCGATGGTTCGCTGGATCTCAGACTGGATCCGGAGAAGGGCGAGTCTGCGGCAGAGAGGCTGAGGGAAGTATCTTATGAGGAGCTGGTTGGAATGTTCCAGGAGAATTCGGATGAGCCATACGCAGAGGAGATCGCTACGGTTATCATGAAGAGAAACCGCACGAAGAAATATGTGGAGACCACAACGCAGATGAAGGAAGCCATAGAAGAGGCTCTCTCATTTGTGCCTGAGAAGGAGAGAAAAGAGGCTGTGAAGAAGTCTTGTCAGAGATGTTTTCAGGCGCTCAGGATAGATGTAAACAGTGAGTTTGAGGTTCTGTATGATTTCCTGGATAAGCTTCCGGACGCCTTGAGACCGGGCGGCAGGGTGGCTATACTTACATTCCATTCCGGCGAGGACAGGCTGGTGAAGAGGGCATTCAAGGATGGGCTTAGATCAGGCATATTCAGTGATGTGAATAAGGATGTGATAAGACCGTCAGCGGAGGAGTGCGCGCGGAATCCAAGAGCCAGATCCACCAAGATGAGATGGGCTGTAAAAGCAGAATAAAGAACACAGAAAAGCGACATCAGACGTATATCATGTAATACACAACGTGATGACAGTAGGGTGTCGTTTTTTATAATTTGTCTTTAAAAAAATTTGTCATTGAGCAAATGGATAATGACTATAGAGAACGGCTTTATGTGGACGGATGTTCAGAGAGGAGGTAGAGATATGGGATACAAGGTTTTGCTGGTGGAGGATGACCACGATATAAGGGAAGCTGTTGCCGATTATTTCACAGGTGTGGAGGGCAGCGAGATGGAGGTAAGCTGCGCTTGTGACGGCGAGATGGCAGAGGAGATGATCTATGAGAACAGATTTGACCTGATCCTTCTGGATATCATGCTTCCGGGCGTGGATGGGTGGACTCTGTGCAGACAGATCAGGAGATCATCCGATGTGCCGGTCATATTCATCACTGCGAAGGCCGGGCAGGAGGACGTGCTCTATGGGTATACGCTCGGATGCGATGATTACGTGATCAAGCCATTTGCCATAGCAGAGCTGTATGCCAAATCCATCGCTCTGATGAGGCGTGCAAAGGGTACTGTGATACGAAATGAAATGATGTGCGGAGACATAAGCTGTGACCCGCTGAAACTCTCGGCGGCGGTGTGCGGCGTACCTGTGGAACTGCCCCGCAAGGAGATGGAAATGCTCATATATCTCATGGAAAACAGAAACCGTGTAGTGTCCAGGGTAGAGCTCCTGATAAATGTCTGGGGATACGAGTACGACGGAAGAGTGAGGGTGGTGGATGACCACATACGAAAACTCAGGAAGGCACTCGGCCCGGCGGCAAAACAGATACGGACTGTCATCACAAAAGGATATCAGATCAAAGAGGGATAAACATATTATGTGAGGAGTGATGACAATGAAGAAATCGCACAGAAAAAAGATGAATCTTATGAGAAAACCAAACTGGATCGCAGAATTTGTGATAGTTCTGGCTGCGTGTGCGTGCGTGACATTTGTGCCGGCGGCGATACTATATGCAAATGAGAAGAGAGCTGTAAACAGCAGTATCCGGTCAGCGATAGAAGATGAATTCCATTATCAGGCAAGATGGATAATGCAGACTTCAGGAGAGGCGGATTGGTATATCAATGCGTCAGACCGCGTCAGGGCCGGTCTAAATGTGGGCGAGGAACTGTTTTTTCAATCTGGTGTACTTGGGGGCTGGAACTCATATGACACCTATATTCCGGTCAATACAGCATACAGGATAATTGGGACGGATCCAGATGCATACGAAGATGCGGTATTTGGCTCGGAGATGGGAGATGATGTGGCAGTTCTCACACTTCAGGATCCTGATACATACATGGAGCACTATTATGAGTGCCGTGACAAGCGCGTGGTTGATGCGCTGAGAGCTGTGGTCTCAAAGACAGGGGAGATGAACGACAGGTATGGAGTGCTCCGGCCTTGGACAGATGAGCTGGGGTTGGATTTGTTATATATTGAAGGAAACACTTTCATGCTGGATGCTAATGCGACGTATGGGGGGATAAAGATATTTGGCGGTGAGCAGTATGATATCGGCAGCGGATATACCAGATGCGATGTCATCACACAATATGAACAGGGGATGGTGAGAAGAACATATGTAAATGTTGGCGGCTGCGATTATGAGCTTTCTGCGATTGATGTGAGCAGCAACAGTATCTGGGAAAAACTCACGGATGAACAGTCGGTACTTGATACTCTGGCCAAATCCGTGGTTTATGAAAAATGGCAGGATCGCATAGACCAGTCTTTCTGGTATACCATAGACAATACGTATACATGGGTGAACAGTTATGACGACGGCGGCAGAGTAGGAAATGACCGGTGTGGCAGGCATGAGGCAGCATATCGTGATTATGCCGGTATGCTTGGGCGTCTCACAGCGCCGGATGGAGCACGTTACTGGCTGTTGGGCACTGTGTCGTATGACGTTCACCAAGTGTGGAAAGAGATAGCAGAGGTTATATATGGAATATGGGGAATAAGCTGTCTGCTTCTGTCTGTGGTATTGACGATCATCATATATCTGACCAGAAAGAACCGTTATGACCGCCAGGAATACAGGAGAAATATGACAAATGCAATGGCTCATGATCTCAAGACGCCTCTCATGGCCATGTCCGGGTATGCGGAGAATCTCCTTGCAAATGTGCATACGGACAAACGGCAGCAGTATGCGGAGGCCATATCAGAGAATGTACGTAAGATGAACGGCATGATAGAGCAGATGCTTGAGCTTGACCGGATAGAGGGGACAGGTAAAAAGACAAAAAATGGGCCTGACCCCATTGACATGGCGGAGCTGTTTAGAAAGGCCATAACTGAGAATGAAGTATCTATACAGAGAAAGCATATGGAGGTGACGGTCAGCGGAAACTGTACATTTGCGGCGGATGCGGAGGAGATGAAGCGGGTAGTTGATAACCTTGTGACAAATGCTATTCGGTATGGACGAGAGAATGGAACCATAGATGTGGAACTTGTGGATGGAAGTATTCGGATAAGCAATGAGACGAACGAAGAGCCGGGATGTGATATAGAATCACTGTGGAAACCATATGTGAGGGGCAGTGACAGCCGAGCGGGCGGTGGAAGCGGTCTTGGATTGTTTGTTGTAAAGACGGTGCTCGATAAATATGGCCTGAAAGGAAGGCTGGAATATGATCAGGGTATTTTCTCAGTGATAATAGTGAATAAATGATGCGGTATACCACTTTTTATATTGCTAAAAATTTTTATATATAACAGAAAAATATTTAATTTTTTTGCCTTAGATCCTATGGTATACTTCGGATTGTAGTGATAACTTGCATATATACGAAGAAATCATCTGTGTTTACCCCATATAATACTGCCAGATGGTTTCTTTGGCTTAAAACCTGGAGTTTATAGAAAAACTAAAAAATCACAAATAGAATGTATGATATGTTTTATTTGATGGAAAGAGGTACTGGTATGGGAGATTATATTGCAGCATCAGATAGATATAGTAAGACAGAAGGCACAGGATTTTACAGACACTGCGGAGACAGCGGTCTTATGATGCCTCCATTGGCACTTGGCCTGTGGCACAACTTCGGTACGAATGATGATTACGAGAATATGAAGAAGATGTGCTTCACTGCATTTGACAATGGAATCACACATTTTGATATAGCGAACAATTATGGACCTGTGTACGGAAGTGCAGAGGAGAATTTCGGCAGGATACTGAGAGAGGAGCTCGGAGCATACAGGGACGAGCTTATCATCAGCACAAAGGCAGGATATGATATGTGGGAAGGCCCTTACGGCAACTGGGGCAGCAGAAAGTATCTCATAGCAAGCCTTGATCAGAGCCTGAAGCGTCTGGGACTGCCATACGTTGATATATTCTATCATCACAGAATGGATCCGAACACTCCGCTTGAGGAGACGATGGGTGCGCTGGCACAGATAGTAAAGAGCGGAAAGGCACTTTACGTAGGACTTTCCAATTATGATGGACCAACCATGGCAAAGGCAGAGCGCATACTTGATGAGCTCCATGTGCCATTTGTGATAAATCAGAACAGATACAGCATACTGGACAGAACGGCCGAGAATAATGGACTTTTGAAGCAGACATACGCATCAGGCAAGGGACTCATATGCTTCTCGCCTCTGGCACAGGGAATGCTGACAGACAGATACCTGAAGGACATGCCGGCGGACAGCAGGGCTGTGAAGGATGGAAGATTCCTTCATGAGGATCAGGTGCTTGCAAATAGACCACTTCTTAACCAGTTAAATGAGATTGCAGCAGGATATGATATGAAACTTTCGGAGCTTGCCATCGCATGGCTTCTCAATAAGCCTGAGGTCACAACTGTTCTTATAGGCGCATCAAAGCCGGAACAGATACTCAGCAATCTGAAGGCAGCAGAGAAGCAGAGCCACACAGTTATGTCTGAGGAAGAACTTCAGAAGATAGAGGATGCTGTGGCGGCATTTGGCAGACAGTAAATCAGGCAATACTTAAACTTTTCATAAATTACCCCCTCTAATCATCAGGTTTTCATAAACAACCTGATACCCTTTCTTAGGAGAAACCGTAAAAGGTTTCTCCTGTTTTTTTAGTTCAAGGTTGATAGCTGACGTTCTATTTGTTATTGTAAAGTCATCTTTAGAAAGTTTTGAGGAGCAGTGATTTGAAAGAATATATAAATGAGGCGCTTGAAAAATACATAGAGAAAGGTACATATCCGTGGCACATGCCCGGACACAAGAGACAGCCCGAAGGAGGAGCCGGCAATGGTGGACAACCACCTCAAAATGTGGATAACTTACCGGAAAATGCGGAAAACTTCTGGGATTATGTGTATGCCCATGATTTTACAGAGGCTAAGGATCTGGACGATATGCATGAGCCGGAGACATTTATCGCTGACAGCCTTGCGGAGATGAGAAAAGTATATGGAACATATGCCACGTATATGCTGGTGAATGGGTCGACCGCAGGACTTATGACTGCAATCCACGCTGTATGTCAGAGAGGGGACGTGCTTCTCATGGCGAGAAATTGCCATAAGGCGGTGTACAATGCAGTGTGTATGCGGGGGATTTATCCAGAGTATCTCATCCCGGAGTATGTGGAATGTCACGATGGTACGGATAGCAGTCTTTTGGCTGACGGTATAGATCAAAGAAAGACAAAGTCCGATATACTTGGTGGTATATCCGCAGATGCGGTGGAACACAAGATAGAAGAACTTGCCGCAAATGGAAAGAAGCCCCAGGCGGTTATAATCACATCACCTACATATGAGGGCGTTATATCAGATATCCGTCAGATATCGGAGGTTGTACACAGACATGGTATATATCTTATAGTTGATGAGGCGCAGGGGGCACATCTGAGATTCATGAAGAATCATGAGACGGCTATGGAACAGGGGGCAGATGTAGTGATCGAGAGCCTTCATAAGACCATGCCAGCGCTCACCCAGACTTCGCTTTTACATGTGATGGCACCGGAACTTGATGACAGGATCAGAAGGTATCTTCAGATATTCCAGACATCGTCGCCGTCGTACATATTCATGCAGAGTATGGAGAAGGCCGTTGCATTTGGCGCAAATAATGAACAGGAATTTGACCGGTACAGGATGAGACTTGATGCATTTGCGGACAGATGCAGGACACTCAGGAATATACAGTTGTTCAGGCCGGAGAAGGATGGTGTTGTGGCTGACTATGATGAGGGCCGGATCGTGTTCGTGCTGCGGCCCGGAACATGTATGCAGGATGGAACTGTATTCACAGGCGTGATGCTTGCAGATGCGCTGGCGGACAGATATGGACTTATAGTGGAGATGGCATCGGTCAGCTATGTCATATGTATATCTTCAGTTGTGGACAGTGAGGAAAGTTATGATATACTGTTTAAGGCGATAAATGAGATAGACATTGGACTGCACCATGGGAAAGAGGCTCTTCCACATATAGATATCGTTTCTAAAAGAGCGGTGTTCATGGTTCCGGGTATCGCCTGGGATGAGAAACTTGAGACTGTGCCTTTTGAAGATGCGGTTGGAAGAGTTTCAGGCACATTTGTGTATGCATATCCACCTGGAATACCGGTGCTTGCACCCGGGGAAGTGTACGACGCACAGGCTGCAGCCGGAATAGCGGCCATGACAGAAAGCGGTCTTCATGTGGCGGGAGTTGCTCCGGATGGTGTGAAGGTGATCAGAAATGTATATGTCGAGATATAGTTCTGGCGTATAAGTGATGATGTAAATGTGATATGCGGTGAATGCTGCTTGTGGCGGCAATCTGACGATTTTACAATATATGAAAGGGTGTACGCAGCTGCGCACATATAAGGAATGTATAATGCAGGGAATATTTATAACTATAGAGGGCCCGGATGGAGCGGGCAAGACTACTCAGAGAGAGCTTTTGAAAGAGTATCTTGAGAATAAGGGGTATGATGTGCTGATAACCAGAGATCCGGGTGGAAATCCTATCAGCGAGGCTATACGTGAGGTTATACTTAATAAGGATTTTACGGAGATGGGCTATATGACTGAGCTCCTTCTCTATGCGTCTGCCAGAGCACAGCTTGTAAAGGAGAATATCAAGCCGGCACTGGATGCGGGGCAGGCTGTCATAGCTGACAGATTTGTGGATTCATCGGCTGTGTATCAGGGGATAGGAAGAGGCCTCGGTGTGGATACAGTCTATGATGTGAATGAATTTGCGCTTCAGGGGATCATGCCGGATATGACATTCCTCATGGATCTTGATGCCCAGGAAGGTATAGCGAGGAAGAAAAATCAGGCAGAGCTTGACAGGATGGAGAATGAGAAAATGGAATTTCATCAGAAGGTTGTGGATGGATACCGTATGCTGGCGGATATGCATCCTGAGCGCATAGTGAAGATAGACGCCACTTTACCTATTGATGAGATTCATGGTATAATAGTAGGGTATGTAGAGAAGAAACTCAATCTGTGATATTCTGAGTTGGAGAAGGCCAGAGTATCCGGCATACCAGATTAATTGTAAGGGGGTTGATATATATGATAGATTTCACAGATATAATCGGACATGAGGACATAATCCGCCACTTTAAGAGCAGTATCGAGCTGGGAAAGATATCCCAGGGATATATCATCAATGGCGAGACGGGAAGCGGTAAAAAGACGCTTACCAGGGCACTTGTGAAGACTCTCCAGTGTGAGGAGGGCGGTACAGAACCGTGTAATCATTGTAAGTCGTGTCTGCAGTGTGAGACGGGAAACCAGCCTGATATCGTGTGGGTTACACACGATAAGCCGAATGTGATATCGGTTGAAGAGATCAGGGATCAGGTGAATTCAGATATAGATATCAAGCCTTACAGCAGCAGATATAAGATATATGTCATCGAGGACGCACAGCTCCTGAATGTGAATGCGCAGAACGCTCTGCTTAAGACTATTGAGGAAGCTCCGTCTTATGCGATAATCATATTGCTGACAAACAACCTTGACAAGATGCTCCAGACGATATTGTCAAGATGCATAGTGCTGAATGTGAAACCGGTGAGAGAGCATGATATACTTGACTATCTCATGAATGAACTGAAGCTGGACAAGCAGAAAGCGGATTTCTGCATGGATTTTGCACAGGGTAATCTGGGAAAAGCGATCAGATTGGCGACCAGCGATGAGTACAAAGAGATAAAAGAGAATGTCGTAAAGTTCATGAGACATATAAATGACATGGCCGTGGATGATATGATATTTGCACTTAAGACCATGGAGCTTCACAAGCTCAAGATAAGTGATTATATAGACCTGATGATGATGTGGTACAGAGACATACTGATGCTCAAGGTGTCAAACAACCCGGGCAGACTTATGTTCAAGGAGTATTATTCAGACATAAGGAAGCAGTCATCCCATATCAGTTACGAGGGAATAGAAAAAGTGCTCAAGTCGATGGATAAGGCAAAAGTCAGACTTGAGGCAAATGTCAGCTTTGACATTGCGATGGAGCTCATGCTCCTGACTATGAAGGAGAATTGTTGATGAAAGAGATTATAGGAGTTCGTTTCAGACCAAACGGTAAGATATATTATTTTGATCCACAGAAATTTGAGGTTGAGGCAGGCACATTTGTCATAGTCGAGACCGCAAGAGGTGTGGAATATGGAAAAGTAGTTTTAGGAAGAAGAGAAGTTGAGGACAGCAAGCTTACAGCATCGCTGAAGCCAATCATCAGGATAGCTACAGCGGATGACAAGAAGAGATATGAAGATAACAAGAAGAAGAGCAAAAGGGCTTTTGACATATGTCTTGAGAAGATCGCAAAGCACAAACTGGATATGAAGCTTATCGAGGCTGAGTATACATTTGACAATAACAAGGTGCTGTTCTACTTTACAGCCGACAGACGAATTGACTTTCGTGAGCTGGTAAAGGATCTTGCGTCGGTGTTCAAGACAAGAATTGAGCTCAGGCAGATAGGTGTCCGCGACGAGACCAAGATGGTGGGCGGAATCGGTATATGTGGAAGAGAGCTCTGTTGTAACAAGCATTTGTCAGAGTTTGTCCCTGTGTCTATCAAGATGGCAAAGGAGCAGAATCTGTCACTGAATCCTACTAAGATATCCGGTGTGTGCGGAAGACTAATGTGCTGTCTGAAACATGAACAGGATACATATGAGTACCTGAACGAGAAGCTTCCGAATGTGGGGGATTTCGTCAGAACGATAGATGGCAACAAGGGTGAGGTCATGTCAGTGAATGTTCTCCGCCAGAAGGTTAAGATTGTGGTGACTGACAAAGAAGACAACAAGGAAGTTATGGAGTATCCTGTGGCTGAACTCAAGTTCAAGCCTAAGAGAAAGAAGAATTCAGAGAGACTCAGCGCTGAGGAATACAAAGCACTTGAGGCATTGGAGGACAAGGGTGGAAAGTCCAAATT
>CAKQQK010000021.1:0-36724 GCA_934270935.1 uncultured Coprococcus sp.
AAGACCATCACCCCTGCTATAGCGGATTGCAGGTACAGGGCGCCGCTACCTCCCCGGTTGCATGGAAACTTTAAAACATATTCATCGTGCAAACTGCACTGCGGGTTTCATTATATCTGACATACCGCCCGCCGTCAAGCATTCTTCGCTTTTCCAAGCCTCAGTTCCCGAAAAAACTGCTTCATCATATCACTGCACTCCTGTTGCATAACACCCTTTAACACACTTACCTGATGGTTAAATTGCTTCATATCCAGAAGATTGATGATGGAACCTGCGCACCCCGCCTTGGGATTCATGCAGCCTATAACCACTTTAGGGATTCTCGCCTGCACTATTGCCCCGGCACACATCTGGCATGGTTCTAATGTCACATACATGGTGCATTCCTCAAGCCGCCAGTCGCCGAGCTTTCTGGATGCCTGTTCTATAGCAAGTATCTCCGCATGAGCCAGTGTTGTCTTCTTGAGATTCCTCTTATTGAAACCTCTGGCAATTATCCTGCCGTCATGAACTATCACACAGCCTATCGGGACATCCCCATTTGCATAGGCTCTCCTTGCCTGTGCTATAGCCTTTTCCATATATTTGTTATGTATAGCCATTTCCTCCGGCGGCAATTCCGCGATGCAGCCGCCATCTATATCTGTATTCGAAATATTTGTATCTTCCATCTCTTTATCCTCTTTCTATATCTGCCAATCCTCCAAAGTTTTTTCGACAGACAGCAGACCTTTGAATGTCTATCTTATATCAACTATCCAATATCCAAAACTTCCTGTCTTCACATGAGTCTCCTTCTCAGGCACAAATCTGTCAAATCCGAATATGCCCGCAAGATATTTCTCCCTCGACGAATACACCCCGGGAACCCCAAGAATATAGCTCACGCTGTCGCTTTCAGGCAAAAACATCACCTTCCCAAGCATAAGATATTTGTAACTGTAATATCCATGGGTAAGAAAACTGTTCACTCCAAGTTTCCAGTTACACATATCAAGGAGTCCTATGTCATTCGGATTGATCTTGACACTCTCTATGACACTGCTAAGTCCATCATCCAGAGCATTTCCAGGAAGAAGTGGAAGTCTCTCATACTTATCAAACATATCATCCACAGCAGTCCTTGTATCCGACGGAGAATAGGTAATTCCGTTCACATCTATACGTTCTTTACCTATGCTGTCATCAGCCTCTGGTCTCTCACCGCTTTCCATATCCGTATCATCAGCCACGGTCAGAACATCGGTGGTAGATACCTCGCGAACTGCCTCTTCGAGAACATCCCGCTCAACAACCTGATTATCTCCATGCCACATTCTGGAATAATCCACGACACTATCAGTCCATGAAGAACAAAAAATATCGCTCCCATAATATCCTCTCCCGCTCTCGCTTTTGTCCTGCAGTTTTCGTATCACAATACCAGCAAATGCAGTTATCGGTTTGCCGCTTTCACCAACGTTGTTCCAGTCAAACGAAAAGCACTCTTCCCCACGGCCACCCCTGAGTTTCATTTTACCGATCAGCACCGGCAGAGGGATCATGGGAATATCTCCCTGCACCTCAGGAAGCCCGCCGGACTCCTGCAAAGTCTCTCTATAAATATACACACCGTATATCTCTTCCCGGTTGTTCATTCCGTTTCTGAGGCCTATAGTTACCTTGCCGGCACCGCCGGACTTCGCCACCTTTGCAAATCCTGAATTTTCACATTTATGACCCTCATGATACCTGTAAATATACGATATGAATCTGTTCCAATATACCATAGATAATCCTCCTCGTAGAACATACACCACTCCAGATAGCGGTTTCTTCTCTTCCTGTCAGGCACTGTCTATATGCCCCGGGATTTATATATTATCTATGCTATATAACATCCGGCTATTCTATTATCTGTCCGAAAGAATATCACTCAAAGCTGCAAATTCCGGCAGGCTCAAACTTTCTCCACGGATATTTGCTGATATTCCAAGAGATTCCAGCGCATTTGCAATCTGATCCTTTGTAAATGAGAGTTCTCCGCTGTTCGCTATACCGTTCTGCAAAGTTTTTCTTCTCTGATTAAATGATGCCCTTATAAGTCTGAACATCAGCTGTTCATCCCTGACCTTAACAGGAGGCTCCTGATATCTGGTGAGCCTGATCACCGCAGAACCAACTCCCGGTCTCGGGATAAAACAGTTCGGTGGAACATTTGCCACTATATACGGCTCTGCATAGTACTGAACAGCCAGCGACAGCGCACCGTAGTCCTTTGTTCCCGGCCCCACCTGCATACGATCCGCAACTTCTTTCTGCACCATGACAGTAACCGAGAGCAGCGGAACGTGTTTTTCAAACAGGCCCATGATAATCGGGGTCGTTATGTAATACGGGAGATTCGCCACCACCTTGATCGGTCTTCCTCCATTTCGCTCCTCAACGATCTTATTTATATCCACCTTGAGTATGTCATCATTGATGACCGTCACGTTATCATACTCCGCCAGAGTCTCGTCCAGAATTGGAAGCAGATTCTTGTCGATCTCAACCGCCACAACCTGGCCTGCGCTCTCTGCAAGATACTGTGTCATGGTTCCTATTCCTGGTCCAATTTCAAGCACACAGTCATCCTTTGTTATGTCTGCTGCACTGATTATCTTGTTTATGACATGGGCGTCGATCAGAAAATTTTGTCCAAATTTCTTCTGAAACGCAAATTCATATTTCTTTATGGTCTCTATCGTGACCTGTGGATTACTTAACTTTTCCATGTTTTTCCTTTCCTGTAATCTGAGTTTTTGATATTAAGGTAATTTTCAATTCCTGTTGTTACAGCATAACACTTAAATCAACTATTGTATTCTATACATATCCAGAGCATTCGCGTAGGTGGTTTCATACACATTCTGAACTGAAACGCCCTTGATCTCGGCTATCTTCTCAGCTATATAAGGTATGTTGAGGGCAGAGTTTCTTGTTCCCCGGAATGGGACGGGAGCCATATATGGGGAGTCTGTTTCGAGAACTATCTTTTCCAGAGGAATGTCCTCCACGACTTCCTGAAGCTTCCGGCTGTTTTTGAAGGTGACAACTCCGCCAACACCGATATGGAATCCCATCTTAATATATTCCCTGGCCTGCTCTACGCTGTATGAATAACAGTGTATCACACCGCCATTTCTGCCGCCATCCATTCTTTTCAGTATCTCCATTGTGTCCGATGCCGCATCCCTGCTGTGTATAATGACCGGCATGGCCAGTTCCTGTGCCAGCTCAAGCTGTCTGACAAACCATTTTTTCTGAACATCCCTTGGAGGATCGTCATCAAAATGATAATCAAGTCCTATCTCTCCTATGGCTCTAACCTTTGGATTATTCAGCACCATGCTCTTAAGCTCCTGTATATCTGCCTCAGTCAGCTCACCAACATCACTTGGATGCACGCCAACCGCTGCATAGAAATGCGGATACTTTCCTGCAAGCTCCACCGAATTTCTCGATGACTGCATATCCGCCCCCACATTCATTACCTTATCTATATCTTTCTTCAAAAATTCTTCTATGAGCTGCTCCCTGTCCTCGTCGAACTGGGTGTCGTCATAATGACCATGTGTTTCAAATATCATCTCTTTAACCTTCCTGTAAATATATAATTTGAAAACAAAAAACAAGTATAGTGTATATGCATTTTCGTATACGTACATGTTTTTTATGTATATGTTTTTATACGTATATGCTTTTCTTATCCATACATGTTTTATACGTATATATTTTTCTTATCCAGACATGTTTTTATCCGCATATGTTTTTCGTATCCATGCATTTTTTCGTATATATCATCACGCTGTATTATACAGAAATCCTATCAGTTTGTGAACGTTTTATTATTTGTTTATGCTTACTTATTAAACTTTATAAATAGATTAATAATTAAACACATTTTGTTCACAATTCATGGATATACTAAACATCGTAAAGAGTTTTTCATTTATTTGAATCCTCTCTCCCCTCATTTTTTTACAAGAGGCAGCAGATCTCCCCGGTCTGTTACCTCTTGTTTTTTTGTGTCCATAACTGTATATTTAATAATGGTATCTGAAAGATACGACAGATTATAAAATCAGATTGCTGCCTGTTTATACGCAGCCGGATTTTATACATGAAAATGATCTTAATATAACAGGAGGACTTCCATGATATCAAAGAAATATTCAGCAATGCTTAACAACACTTCCATCATCAGAGAATTTGCACAGTACGCTTCAAAGCGTGCCGCTGAGATTGGTGCTGAGAATGTGTTCAACTATACTATAGGCAACCCATCTGTGCCTACCACAGATGACTTCAACAAAGGACTTATTGACCTTATCCAGAACGAGGATTCACTGGCACTTCACGGCTATAGCCCAACGCTCACTATATATTCTGTAAGAAAGGCTGTCGCAGATTCGCTGAACCGCCGTTTCGGCATGGAGTATGTTCCTGAAGATATCTTCATGACATCAGGTGCTGCCGGAGCTCTGGCACATGCCATCAGATGTGTCACAGAACCTGGCGATGAGGTCATCACATTTGCGCCATACTTCCCTGAATACGTGCCATACGTTGACGGAACTGGTGCAGTACTCAAGGTCGTTCCAGCAGACATAACATCATTCCAGATCAACTTCGACGCATTCCTTGAGATGATGAATCCGAATGTTCAGGCTATTCTCATCAACTCTCCGAACAACCCATCAGGAATCGTTTACTCAACAGAGACCATAACACGTCTTGCCCAGATCCTCACAGAGAAACAGGAGGAGTACGGACACGACATTTACCTTATATCAGATGAGCCTTACAGAGAGATTGTGTTTGAAGGAACTGATTCGCCGTTCATATCAAAGTTTTACGACAACACGATCTGCTGCTACTCATTCAGCAAATCTCTGTCACTTCCCGGAGAGCGTATCGGTTACGTGGCTGTAAATCCTAAATGTAAGGATGCAGAGCTCATCATCAATATGTGCGGACAGGTATCACGTTTCACAGGACACAACTGTCCTTCATCTCTGATACAGCTCGGGGTTGCAAAAGTGCTCGACGAGACATCCGATCTGTCAATCTATGAGAAGAACAAGAACATCCTGTACAAGGAGCTGACAGCTATGGGATATGAGTGTGTTGAGCCGGGCGGAACCTTCTACATGTTCCCTAAGACTCCTATCGCAGATGCAAATGAGTTCTGCAACATGACAGCTCATGAGCTTGACCTGATCCTTGTTCCAGGCGACAGCTTCATGTGCCCAGGACATATGAGACTGGCTTACTGCACGACAACAGATATGGTTGAGCGTTCACTGCCTCTGTTTGAGAAGGCTATTAAGATGTGCAAATAGTGATGGTTGCAAATTCTAGGTTATAAATTTTATAGAAAGTATAAAGAGATAACATATGACTAACATAAAGATAATTCTCGCCTCGGGATCTCCCAGAAGAAAAGAGCTTCTAGCCCAGGCAGGATATGACTTCGATGTGTGCCCAAGTCTTTCCGATGAAGATCTTGAGCCGATGACGCCATCAGAATATGTAATGCTTCTGGCAAAGAAAAAAGCTGATGAAGTGTGCAACAGGATCATCGCCCAGGACGTAGGACGGCGCGTTAAGAAGCTTCCTGAACGCTTTGTTGTTCTCGGCGCAGACACCGTTGTGGCACTTAACGGAAGGATTCTTGGAAAACCATATGACTACGACGATGCATACAACACCCTGAACAGCCTGTCTGATCAGACACATCAGGTGTACACCGGCGTATGTCTGATATACGTGAACGGAAGAGCCAAGACGTCAAGCTCCTTTTATGAGAAGACAGACGTCACTTTCTATCCGGTATCCCACGATGAGATAATCCGGTACCTCGCCACAAATGAACCATTTGACAAAGCCGGAAGCTATGGAATTCAGGGCAAAGGCGGTTTGTTTGTCAAGGGAATCGAGGGCGACTACAACAATGTTGTCGGACTGCCGCTTGCGAGGGTGTATCACGAGATAGAGAATCTTGTTCCCGGGGAAGCTGGCATCCAGGGAATTTTCTCTAATTGCTGATTTCTTCATAAAAAGATAAAAAAATATCTCTTTTTTAGAGAAAAAAGACTAAAAGCACACAAGACTTCTGCGTTTTGTGTGCTTTTTAGGATTTTCCCCTTAAAAGAGATAATTTTTTGCGCTTATTGTAAATCTGAGCTTATTGCAATTCTGAACTTATTGCAATTCTGAGTCTATTGTAAATCTGAGCTAATTTCAATTCTGAGCTTATTGTAACTCTGAGCTTATTGCAAATCTCCAGATTAAATACCATAGCTTGTGTCACCGCCCGCATATCAGGCTGTTACATAAGCTCTTTTTTCACATTGAAGATAGTTCCAACGACCTTCGGTCCTGCATTGGATGCGACTGCTGCACCAATCTGAAAGTAATCCGATGGGCCATAGCCAACCTTCTCTGTCATACGTGCTGTCAGTTCATCTCTTACAGCCTCATCACTTCCGTATACTATCTGGTACTCTGAACCAGCCTCCATCTCACTTGCTGTGACATCCACCATCTTTGCCATGAGCTTCTTCTCACCACGGCACTTGATGGCCGTCACAATTTCATTCGCCCAGATCTTCATGATAGGCTTCACTCCGAGTGCGTCTCCAACAAGAGCTGCCGCACTTGGAATTCTTCCTGATTTTGCTGCATACTTGAGGCCATATATTCCAAAATATATTCTTCTCTTTGGGAGTTCTTCCCTGAGATATATCACAATATCCTTTGTGTCTCTGCCTTCCTGTACCATTCTGGCTGCAACCACAACCGGATATCCATACTGTCCGCTATAACCTATTCCATCAAATACATAGATATTGCACTTTCCGGCGCACTCAGGATATTCATCCTCGAACTGATCTGCTGCCATCTGCGCATTTGCAAAAGATGCTGAACCATCCTTGTTGATGCTTACATATATAATATCTGTATATCCCTGATCCACCAGCTCCTTATACACCTCACCGAACTGGTAAGCTGTGATCTGCGACGTCTTTGGAAGATCATCATTTTCTGCCAAGAGTTTGTAAAAACCCTCATTGTCAAAATCGACTCTGCTCAGATACGATTTGCCTCCGATAACAACCGGAAAAGGAAGAATCTTTATTCCAAGTTCTCTCTCTTCTTTCTCGGATATATCGCTGGCAGAATCAGTCATTATAATTGTTTTTCCCATAATCCATAAACTCCATTTATACTTACAAAATATTACTAATGAGCAGGCGCATGAAATGTTACTTATCATTCTCCATACGCCACTTGATACATCTGTTGAGATAGTGGACATAATCCGGATTCTTGCACATTCCCTTGCCCTTATCATCAGATATCTTGGCAACATCCATTCCGTTGCATGCGGTAGTCTTCATAACTATGTTAAGCGGTTCATCACATGTATCGTTGGAAATATATGTTCCTATTCCAAATGCAACCTTAATCCTGTCTTTGAAGCAGCTGTTGAGCTTATCAGCTCTCTCAAAATCAAGGCTGTCGCTGAACAGAAGAGTCTTTGTCTTTGGATCAAGTCCAAGATCCTCGTAGTGATTGATCATCTTCTCTCCCCACGCATACGGATCGCCGCTGTCATGTCTCACACCGCTAAAAAGAGTTGCATATGTGAGCTGGAAATCCTTAAGAAAACAATCTGTGGTGATGGCATCCGTAAGGGCTGTTCCATTCAGAACTCCATACTCCTTAACCCAGGCATCCAGGGCATACCAATTGGAATACGCCGGATTGTGCTTGTGATTTCCCTGACCTACGCACATGATCCACTCATGCGCCATAGTTCCCACAGGAACCAGATCGTACTTCTTTGCCAGATATACATTGCTTGTACCAACAAATACCGAACCCGGATACTTGTGCTCACTGAGTTCCTTCACAGCAAGCTCCTGCGCCTCGGCAGAAAGCCTTCTCCTGAGTCCAAACTCACTAAATGCACCTAGATTGTACACGCCCGTCTCGACCTTGCGAACCTTCTCTTCAAGCTTCTCTTTGAATGATGAAATAAGCTTGTCATAGTCATCATTCATTCTGAAATACACTTCATTCACTATAGCCAGTGTAGGAATTTCATACATTGAAGTATTAAGCCATGTGCCTCTTGCCTCTATAGCAAGGCCGCACTCCGCATCATCCGATATCTCAAAATCTTCATATCTTGCCTTCCAGAGTCTGAGAAAATCCACATATGACCCCTTTATCCACTTGATATTGTGAAGATACTCCAGTTCCTCCTCCGTGAATCTTAGTTCACAGTAGAGCTGTATCTGCCTCTTGATCTCATCAACCATCTCTTTGGTGAAAACAACGCCAGTGTTTCTGCACTTGAATGACCATGTTGTCTTATAGTCACTGAATTGATGATATATAGCCTGACCCATACTGAATTTGTACATATCCGTCTCAAGCAGGCTTGTAATAATTCTATCCATTTTTACTCTTCTTTCTTTTATTAATCCGCCACCTTAATACTTCCACTAATAATAAGTTAGCGCAAGCCTTCATGTCAAGCATAATCGCTTCAACACTTTCTTTGATTTTAGTATTTAGTTTTATTATATTTTACTTGGCTCATACCATCCATCTATTGTATAATAGTATAGTTCAGAGCCTTTTTGTCCAACAGACGTCAAGTGGTCAGGCGGCTCTGATTCCATACTATGAAAAGAGGGTAATATATATGTTAGAGCAGAACTGTGAAAAAAAGCCTAAGAAATATGCTGGTATCCTGGCTCACCCAACATCATTCCCAAGTCCTTATGGAATTGGCGATCTGGGACATGGCGCATACCAGTTCATCGATTTTCTCGCAGCCTCAGGCATGAATGTATGGCAGGTGCTTCCGCTTGGACACACCGGTTTTGGAGATTCACCTTACCAGCCATTTTCAGCATTTGCGGGACAGCCACTTATCATTGATCTCGTTGATCTCAAGGAAAAAAAGCTTCTCATAGATGAAGACTTTGAGGATATGCCAAAATGGGATCCACAGAAGATAGAATACGGTGATCTGATCGAATTCAAAACCGGGCTTTTGAAAAAAGCATATGAGAGATTTACAGACGAGGACTATAGCGATGACATGTCATCTGACGCAGAGCTGATGAAAGAATACAATTCATTCATCAAGAATACAGAATGGCTCGCAGATTACTCCCTGTTCATGGCCGGCAAGGACATTCATCAGGGTATGCCATGGTATATGTGGGAGGATTCCCTGAAGAATCCTACAGCCAGACAAAAGACCACATGGAGGAAAAAACTTGCACCGGAAGTTGGCTACTACAACTTCATCCAGTTCCTCTTCTCAAAGCAATGGCAGTCACTCAAGACCTATGCAAATGATCTCGGCATCAGCATAGTCGGCGATACTCCTATATTCCTTGCATGGGACAGCGCAGATGTATGGTCGAATCAGGATCTGTTCATGCTGGATTCCAAGGGTTATCCTATAGAAGTTGCAGGCGTTCCGCCAGATTATTTCTCAGCAACAGGCCAGCTCTGGGGCAACCCACTTTACAACTGGAAGAAACACACTGAAACCGGATATGCATGGTGGATAAAGCGAATTAAATATCAGCTCACGCTCACCGATTTTCTGAGAATTGACCACTTCAGAGGCTTTGACAAATATTGGGCAGTACCTTACGGAGAGGAAACAGCCATAAACGGAGAGTGGAAACCAGCTCCCGGACTAAACTTCTTCACACAGCTGGAGGCAAACCTCGGTTATCATCTTCCTATCATAGCGGAAGACCTCGGAGAGATAGACGAGCCTGTAATCGAACTCAGAGATAAATTCGGGCTTCCAGGAATGAAGATACTTCAGTTCGCATTTGAGAACCCGAACGAAAACGACTTTCTTCCTCACAACTACACAAGGAACTGCGTATGTTACACCGGAACACATGACAACGACACAACTCTCGGCTGGTACACCAAGGCATTTGAGGCATCAAAGGATAAACTCAGAAGATACTACAGCACTGATGCCAGCGATATCTGCTGGGTTATGATCAGGGCCTGCTTCTCATCAGTTGCAAACATGGCTATAGTTCCTATGCAGGACGTATTAAAACTTGATTCATGGGCAAGAATGAATACTCCAGGTGTTGGCGAAGGCAACTGGGCATGGAGATTCCAGAGCCGCGATCTCACAGAGGAGATTTCAGACAGACTTCTTGAGACGGCAAAGTTATATGGAAGATACACACCTGTTCCAGAAAAGAAGGAGAATTAAATTGAGAACTATATTGGCATATATATTTGCTTTCATTGGCATACTCCTGTGCACACCTTATCACCTGTATCTGTACCTTCTGGCAAAGAAGGATCAGGAGAAAGCCTACAAAAGAGCACAGAAACTGGTCAAAGGATTTTTTGGGATAGTCCTGTTTATCTGTGGCTGCAGAAGAACAGTCATTGGTCTCGAACGTGTACCTGACGATCAGCCAATACTATTTGTTGGCAACCACCGAAGCTTCTTCGACATTCTGTGCTGCCATAATGCTATAAACAGACCGCTTGGTTTCATGTCCAAGGACGGAATCCTGAAAGTTCCAATCCTCCCATGGTACATGAAGGATATCGGATGCACATTCCTTGACAGGTCAGATCTTAAAAAAGGTCTTGAGACTATCATGCAGTCGGCAGACATAGTCAAGTCCGGTCACTCCATGATGGTATTTCCGGAGGGGCATAGAAACGACGGAGAGGATCTTCTTCCTTTCAAAGACGGAGCTTACAAGATTGCCCAGAAAGCCGGCTGTCCTATCGTACCTGTATCCATATGCGGAACAGACAATATCATGGAAGCCAACAAGCACAATTTCATCCGTAGTCACAGGGTCATCATAGAATTTCTGAACCCTATCGACATAAACGGACTGAAACCAAAGGAGCGCAAGGAAGTTCTGGACACCATACCAGAGCTTATCCAGGAGGCCAGAGTTAAAAATCTCCCCCTTGCAACGAAAAAGTAATCAGCTTATAATAGTTGATCGAGACAACAATCACATATTCAGGAGGAAATAAATATGGCATGGTGGATATGGGTTATAATTATAACAGTTATCCTTATCGGAGTTCTTGTCGCCTTATACATTGTCGGCAATAGACTCCAGAAAAAACAGTCTGCTCAGAAAGAGATGATGAGAGAGGGCGCCCAGCCCGTCACGATGATGGTCATAGACAAGAAGATGCTTCCTATGAAGGATGCGGGACTTCCAAAGATAGTCATGCAGCAGACCCCTAAGCGATATCAGAAAGCCAAGCTTCCTATCGTTAAAGCAAAGGTAGGTCCACAGATCACCAATCTTATCTGTGACGACGGAATATATGACCAGATGCCTGTACGTGGTGAGGTAAAAGCCATGGTCAGCGGCATATATATCGTCAGCGTCAAAGTAGTGAGAGGCAAGATGGAAGAAAAGCCTGCCAAGAAGACATTCAGCCAGAAGCTTCGCGACAAGCAGAAAAAATATCAGAAGATGTACGATCAGGATATGGCTAAATCAAACTTGAGCAAAGAGGAAAAGGCTGCAGCCAAAGCAAAGGCAAAGGCTGAAAAAGAAAGAGCCAACAAGATCCAGAAAATGTAATCATCACATTATAAATCACAACTATGCCTTATATATCACACATACGTATGATATATAAGGCATATCAGCATTCAGGAGAGGACTTGCAATATGAATAATTCCCATATAAACTTCAGGAAATTAGGAATTGCCGTGGTAGCTCCTGCAGCTATGCTGCTGATCCAGAATATTATATATGCAGTGGTATCACTTACAGGTATTACCCAGATAATCCCTTATTCTCTGGTGTCATACACCGTTATCATTCTGTTCTTCGGATACATATATCTGTTTCAGCGTCATCTGTATATGGCTGATGAAGAAATAATCAAAAACCGCACAGGAAAAATAAAACATTCTTTCCTGTGCGGTTTTATTGTTGTTATATTGATAATCGCAGCCGGCATATGTCTGCAGGTATTGTCAACCGGAATCCTGAACATCATAGACAGATGCCACCCGGAACTTCTTGAGAATTATCATGACCTGATCTCTCGTTCATTCTCCATATCAAATGGCTCTGTCCGTGTATTCACAGTCATGTTCATGGCTCCCATAGCAGAGGAGCTCGTATTCAGAGGGATATCACTCGGTGCTGCAAGAAGTGCACTCGCGTGGGAGAAATCCGACATCCTTGCTGTGATATTGTCTGCACTGTTATTCGGTCTCGCCCACGGCAATACCGTCCAGTTCTGCTACGCATTTCCTGTGGGAATCATTCTTGCAATAATCACAGTATGGTCTTCATCACTTATACTTTCCATGCTGCTACACATAACCATAAATGTATCATCATATATGATGGACTATATCCCAGCCACACATTTTGACATACCGGTCATCAGCTTCTCTGCCATCATTGCAGCTGGCTGTATTGTATGTATATATCTGATCATCGGCAGATCACAAGATCAGCAAAACCAGCCATCATCAGACAAAATATCTTGACATATGGTACACATAAAGTTTCTCATCCGGATCTTCTTCATACCCGGACAGTTTCACTATATCCTTGAGAACAAAAAACTTGTTCCCCCTCATCACCCGCTGATATTCAAACGTAGGATAATAGAGCATCAGATATATATCCCGCGGACACAGTCTGACAGACTCGGTTATATTTCCCAGAACTTTCTCAAATATATCAGGCGAAAACGGATTGAAGAAATAAAAATAATTGTCTTCATCATCCACCTGATAATCCTGAGCCTGGATGTTGTAAAATTTCATACGATCTTCCTGATCATAAAATCTCTTCTGGTAACCCGCAGCATTCGTCATAAGCCTGTCGTATATCTGGCTGTCCGCCTCAATTCCCGTTGTCCTGCAATAATGCCTGGAGTTGCCGTAAAACAACACCCGGCCAAGGCCACAGCCAAAATCCACCAGAGTATCCTCCGGCTCCATAGGAACCGCATTGAATATAGTCACAAGATCCCTGTAATATGTAGCCTGATATGCATTATTCTCCCCAACAGGCTTTTGGGCCTGCGTACATTCCATTGTATCTATCGACAGAAAATCATCAAACGCTTTCTCACCCTTCATACATCTACCCCACTATTGAACATCAGTACATTAAATCCGTCTTCTCCCAGCTGCTGCAATCTATTCTTCAGATACGGATACCCTCAGCACATTGAAAGACAGACAGTTGTGTCCATAATCCATGATATAAACAAGGACGATAGCCATCCCCTCGTCCGTCCTCACCATCTCATACGCCTCAGTTAGAATACTAATATCCATGGTCCCCATAGGAGTAGCATAGAATGCTTCCCTTGTCTCACCTACGCGAAATGACATGGAGGCACTGACCGCACCCTTCTTTGTGAGGTCAAGGCCTTTATCATCAAACTTCAAAAGATTCTTTGCAGGTTTCTCAATATCCTCGTAATACTCATCATACTTGAGATAGAATACACCGTCTTTTTCATGAAGTGTTCCCCGGGTCACAAGCTCCATCGGTTCTACGTGTTCTTCGTCCCTGTTGGATCTCTGCTCTCCTATAACCGTCACAGTAACGTTCTTTATCATATTTCAATCCTATCCGTAATCTATCTTTCCTTTGCCATCTCTATCAGGGTTGTCACAAGAGTCCTTATGTCATATCCCTGAGCCTTCCAGAGCATAGGATACATACTTATCTTTGTGAATCCAGGAAGTGTATTGATCTCGTTAAATACAACCTTATTAGTGTCTTTCTCAAGGAAGAAATCCACCCTTGAAAGACCAAAACCATCAAGTGCCCTGAATATCCTGACTGCATCCTCCCTGATCTCTGCTTCTATCTCAGCAGGGATATCAGCTCCGATCACCGTCTTTGACTCGGCATTGTTGTACTTCGCATCGAAGTCATAGAACTCTGCTGCAGCAAGTATCTCTCCCACGCCAGAAGCCTTTGTATTGTCCTTGTACCCCAGCACACCACACTCAAGCTCACGACCCACAATGGTCTCTTCCACCAGGATCTTATTATCGTACTTCACAGCCTCCTTCAGTGCACTCTCAAGCCCTGCTCTGTCCACGGCCTTGCTGACGCCTTTGGATGAACCAGCCTTTGACGGTTTTACGAAAACAGGATATGTAAGTTCAGCCTCAACCCTGTCCATAGCACTGTCCAGATCACCAAAGTCCTCTGCAAGCACAGGTACAAATCTCGCCTGTCTGACACCGATATTGTCGACTATGATCTTTGTATAGAACTTATCCATGGACGCAGCAGATGCAAGGACTCCACATCCAACATAAGGTATGTCTGCCATCTCAAACAACCCCTGTATAGTACCATCCTCTCCGTACATTCCATGAAGGACAGGGAATATCACATCGACATGCTGTCTGCAAACCTTGTCTCCCTCCATGATAAGAAGTTCCTTTGATGTATCAGGAGAAATAACCGCTGTAACTTTACTGTCTCTCCAGCTTCCATTTTCTATGCTCTCTATACTGTCAGCCTTCAGCCATCTTCCATCCTTGGTGATTCCGACCAGTACCATATTATATCTCTCCAGATCAACAGCCTTTGCAACAGTCTGTACAGACACACATGAAACCTCATGTTCTGATGACCTGCCACCGAATATTACTACCAAATTTTCTTTAGCCATGATATGTACTCCTTATACTTTAATCCCGGGTGCACCCAAGGGCACACCACAGGTCAAAGTATAACACTTACCAATTAACTTTTCAATCTCACCTGTCTTCAAGATCAATACACAAAGTGTCATAATATCCCGCCGGGCAGTCATCCCCGGCAGAGTTAAAATACTCATACCCCATCCTTGACGTGACATCCGCATCCACCCCGAGTCTGCCTGCAGCTTCGCTTGCTACAGCATTTATATCATCCAGTGCCATCACAAGATTGTGTCTCATCTGAATATAGCTGTATCTGTCGCTATAATCACTGCCAAGCCAGCTCCCAACCTGCTTCATAACCATATTGCCAACAAAACTTTCAAGCTCATTTCTGTCATCATCTGTCTCCACATCGCCGTCATAATCCACCTTGAGCCTTATCAGCCTGTCATTGTCCGAAGAGCTGTCATACATCACAGCATCTGACATAATCTCATCCGGCAGTTTGTCCCTGTAGTTTTTTACATATGACACATATCCAAATATCATACCTCCCGCAAGTCCTATAAGAATTCCCAAGATTCCTGCCCGAACATATCTCCACATAACAATACCTCCTATTTATAATCACCTTCATGCCTGCCAAGCGTTGCAAGGCACCGTCCCCTGTAATGGGTTTTCAGATAATCTTTAGTATTGTTATCCCCCGATTTCTCCAATATATTCCTGTCAACCACTACCGTCACATAGCTTGTCGCAAATTCACGTCCAAGCTCAAAAATGTTTTCATTAAGAACCTGTTCATTATCCGCTGCCAGGTACTCAACATGGCTTACATCAAGCTGTCTTGCATGTTCTTTATCATAGCTGGCACGCACATCAGAAAACGATGTGGCATATGCGGTATATTTTCTCTCCTCGGTTGTCATGTCTTCATCACCGGAAAGACCTGCGATCACCAGAGTATATTTATACATACCATCCTTTTCCCCAGGCTCTATCACCAGAACATTCGCATAATCAACACTCTCCACGGAGTTGTAAGCGCAGCCAGGCAGCACTGCTGTAAGTGCAAATGCTGCAAGAACAAGTGCAGCCTTTTTCAAAGGTTTTCGTCCTATGACCGAAACCGCCGGAAGTATCAACGACAAAGGCACATCCACCAGCATGATATAGCCAGCGGCAAGTCTCATAGCCGTCCCATGAGCGGGCACCTCCAAAAACCATACACATACGGCAAATGCCAAAGCCAGCCAGGCAAATTTCAGCCAGGACGAATGGCGTCTTCTGCCAAGATCAGTCACAGCGCCAAAACCACACACCACCTGCGGGGTCAACAGTGATATTCCACAGGTCAGCACGAGATAACACACCAGCATCAGTGGTCTTATCTTTATGCCATTTGGGAGTTCCATAGCCCCAACAACATATAGTATATCCTTTGTTCCTGCCTCCAATGCGCCCATTCCCAATGTGGAAATCACAAATATTGAACCTATGATGCCTATTATCACAGATATCCCGACTGCAGAAAAAAGCATCCCCCGTCTGCGTTTACTCACTCCAAGATATATCATCATGACTGTCTCCATGACCGTAAACCCCAGAAACAACACACCGCCTTTGACCATAACCATCCGCATGGAATCTCCAACGCTGCCTTCCTCATATATCTGCACACATTGCCGCAGTTCTCCAAGGTCCAGATTTTTCACAGAAGAGACAAACAATATTATTCCAGATACCACAGAAAACCAGAAGACCGCCTCATAGAACCTTATAAGTCCTTTAAATCTCCTGTTTCCCATGTATGCTGCAACCAGCAATATCGGGATAGCAATCACAATGTCGGAATATTTTTTAAGCATAAGCCTTCTTGATATGCCAGACAGTATAAAGAGAATGATCCCGGATTTAATAGCCATTCTCGTCCCGTAAATCCAATCAATAGTGATGTCTTTTCTCGTTTTATAGTTCATATCCAATCTTGACGCTAGTTTTGACATCACAACATATAGTAGTATCACGTAAGCAAAAGCAAGGCATAGCATCAAAAAAAGTGACAAAATCAGGCAATTTCTGCCAAGATACGCAGGGGTTATTGTGGTTACATATATAAGAGATGCAGGAAGCAGTATGAGAACAGCCTTAAAAAAAGCCCCAAAGGTCACATTATATTTATCAAACATAAAATCATCTCTTTCTGGTCAACCTGCGGCGTTGTGAAAGCCGACTCCACCCAGGCCTGTCTACAAGTTTCCTGATAGGTGATTTCACAATGAAATCTCTTGCACTGTCACCAGCGTATCCACAGGTAACAACCGGAGACATATATGGCACTCCAAAACTCTCAAGTGATGCAAGGTGAAACACTAGCATAAGCATTGCCAGTATAAAACCGAGTATTCCGTATATGGCACTTGTAATAATCGTTACAAATTTCAGCAGCCTGAACACAGATGCAAAAGCTTCATTTGGAATCGCAAATGAAGCTATGGCTGTGAGAGCCACAACTATCACAACCATGGTACTGACAATTCCCGCTTCCACAGCAGACTGTCCTACTATAAGTCCTCCCACAACTCCAATTGTGTTGCCAAGCTGACTTGGAAGCCTTATTCCTGCCTCCCGCAGAAGCTCGAAGAGCAGTTCCATTATCAATACCTCAACAACCACCGGAAAAGACAACTGACTCCTGGCATCTGCTATGGCATAGAGCAGTTTATCCGGTATGATCTCCCTGTGATAACAGGTTATAGCTATATAAAGTCCCGGCAGCCCCACTGCAATAAACGCCGCCAGGTAACGTATAATTCTGGCAAACGTGGCAACTGGCCATCTGTTGTAATAGTCATCAGCCGTCTGAAAAAAAGTGTTTATCGTGGCTGGCGCAATCACCACCTCGGGAGAGTTGTCGAACACAACAACAACCCTGCCATCAACAAGAGCTGCTGCCGCTTTATCCGGCCTGGTTGTCGACTGATATGTCGGGAATATCTCCTGCCATTTTTTCTCCATGAGATGCTCAGCCATTCCACTGTCAAACACAGCATCTATATCATATGTGTCTAAGGTCTCCCTCACCTTCTGGATCAGTTCCGGTCTTGCTATATCCTTTATATACATTATCCCGTATTCTGTTCTTGATCTTCTTCCTATAGTATTCTGTTCCAGCTTTAATTCCGTGTCCTTTATCCTTCTCCTTATAAGAGCCGTAGATGTTCTGAAATTTTCATTGAAACTGTCCCGCGGTCCCCGCATTCCTCCCTCAGATGAACTCTCCTCAATCCCTCTCACAGGAAAACGTTTTGACGATACAACCAATGCCGCATCACTCCCGGATACAAATATTGCCGTATCTCCCTTTAACACAGATTTTATCACCTTATTCAAATCATTTTCAGTAGTATAATCTGCAGTCTGTCCCTCATAGGATGTGATCCTGTCCCACAGGTCTTCGGCATCTGCGTCTTTCCACTCCCATGTAACAGGCTTTATTATTGTATTCTCTATTAATTCATGATCACAAAGCCCATCAATATATACAACATATATAGCTTCCTCAAATCTCCATCCGGGACGGCTAAGGACAAACTTTTTCTCCACTATATCGCCCCATTTATCAAATTTTGATTTAATTACTGTGATGTTTTCATCCAGATTTTTGCTTATTTCCACCTTATCACCTTTGATTTATATTTGCACAAATTGCACATCTTATATTTCTATTTTTTCCATCACAGGTGATAATATTCATTCAAATCAGAGATGCATATCAACAACAATCAATTCAGTGTGTCTCTTTCACGCAATGTTGCAGTACACAAAAGAGCAGTGATACAAGTTATGCATCACTGCTCTCTACAGCATTTGCGATCACGATTTTTTCCTGATCATATATATGTTTTCTTGTGACTTCCTCTGCCAGATCAGCATCTCCCCGCAGGATCGCATCTGTCAGAGCCTCATGCTCATCTGCCAGCTTCATATGATAGCTGGCATCCTTCAGATATTCCACTCTGTATCTGTACACCTGTTCCCGAAGATTTTGAAACATATTCACAAGCCTTTTGTTATCCGTGACCTCATATATCACATTGTGAAATGCAACATCAGCATCCACTATCTCATTCAGATTCTTTTTGACAACCGCCTTCCGGAATCTCTCACAGGCATCCCGAAGTCTCTTTCTTCCATCGTCGTCTATCCTCTTACAGGCAAGACCTGCCGCAAGTTCCTCCAGAGCCATTCGTATCTCAAGAGCGTCCTTAAGATCTTTCTCTGTTATACGGGCAACCTCAGCTCCGCGCCTTGGCATCATGACAACCAGGCCTTCCAGTTCCAACATACGGATTGCCTCTCTGACAGGGGTTCTGCTCACGCCAAGTCTCTTTGCCAGAGTCACCTCCATAAGCCTTTCTCCAGGCTCAAATTCTCCATGCACGATAGCACTCCTGAGCGTATTGAAAACCACTTCTCGCAGAGGCAGATATTCATCTATATTTAATTTCAGATCCATCGCACTACCTCTTTCCATTATACGGCAAAGTCACATACACCTGCTCTGCCAGCCCGCTTTCCTTAAGTTTTTCTGCTGTCTTCTCAGCAGCATCAGCATCATCATATATTCCAAATACAGTAGGACCGCTTCCGCTCATCAGTGAATTCATGGCACCATTCTCAAGCATCATATCCTTGATCTGGCCAATTTCCATGTGTGCGGGTATCGTAACAGTCTCAAGCACGTTTGCCATACGATCTGTGATTCCTCCCAGGTCTCCGTTCTCAAGCGCCTCTGCCATTCCATCAATATCAGGGTGGCTGGAAAGCTGTGAAACCTTCAGATTCTGATATACCCATTTCGTAGATACTCCTACGGGCGGCTTTGCTATGACCATGGTACACTCAGGCATAGGTGCAAGGGCTGTGAGCTTCTCACCAATCCCCTCTGACAACGCCGTCCCCTGCATCACGCAATACGGCACATCAGCCCCTATCTCAACGCCGAGCTCCATCAGTTTTGTCTGGGTAAGTCCCAGGTCATACAGACTGTTCATCGCAATCAGCGCTGCGGCAGCATCAGTGCTTCCACCTGCCATACCGGCTGCAACCGGTATGTTCTTCTCCAATGTCACTTTCACGCCGCCCTTGATCTCGTACTTACTCATCATAAGCTTGCACGCCTTATATATTATGTTGTCTTCCCCAACCGGAAGATCAGGTCGGCTGCTATGTATATCAACGCCAGCCCCATCCATCTTCTCAAACGTCAGCAGGTCATACAGATCCACCGTCTGCATGATCATCTTCACCTCATGATAACCATTCTCCAGCTTTCTCAGTACATCCAGCCCCAAATTAACTTTTCCATAAGCTCTTAATGTAATTTCCATACTTCTCCTATCTGTATACGCTATAACTACTTCTTTCTCACTGAATATCCAAATTTGCCGATCTTATCTCCAAGTCCAAAATACTCACCGTGTGAATATGCCACAAGCCCTGTGCTGTTCAGGTTAAACTTGCCAGTCTTATCCATATACTCGTCACTTATCTGAACTCCTACAACCTCCGCAATAAACATATTATGCGAACCAAGTGGCAGCACTTCTTTCACCCTGCACTCTATGTTCACCGGGCTCTCCTCGATTCCAGGACAGGCCACATTCACACCTGGGCATGTATGCAGCTTCATCTCACTGAACTTGTCAACATCACGCCCCGACTTCACTCCACAGTAGTCTGTTGCAAACGCAAGCTTCTCCGTCACAAGATTTATCGTGAATTCTCCGGTTTCCTTTATGATGTCATATGAATATCTCTCCGGTCTGACAGATATCGATACCATGGCAGGATCACTGCATATAGTTCCAGCCCATGCAATAGTAATTATATTCGCCTTCTCCCCCGGTCTCTTGCAGCTTACCATGACTGCCGGCACAGGGTACAACATATTTCCCGGTTTCCAATTCTGCTTTGACATATACTTACCTCGTCTTTCAATATGTTCTTATTAACTCTTTCTCTTTTCAGAGGCAGACATACAAAATATCCCTCTGTCCGCCCCTGATATAACAAGCTGTCAATTATCTGTATTTTGTATATTGTATACATTGTACATAATACATGGCAAAAACAAAAAATACAACCAGCTTCCACCCTGATATTTATCTTTCCTGATTGACAGCGGATTTATTACTATATTATGTAAAAGGATCAAATATGACACTAAAGGGTATCCGGAACTTATCATTCCAGATACCCTTTTATTATCTCTTCAGCCTTTGCACTGTCGTTTGACACCACATACACCACAAATCTGCCATAAGCCTCTACAACCGCATCGTCAAGTCTGGAGACCTCATTTGAATTATACTCAAAATATGTCTTTATCTGCGTATCCTGCCTCGTCTTCATAACATCCAGAATACTCTGTGCATCTATCGCTGTCTGTGCCTCAAATACTGCCACCTCCTCCGAGGTAGCTCCTGTAGAAATATGGACATCGCAGTCAACTATCCCTGCGCTGTCTATACCATAATATTTCAAAGCCACATCAGGCAGCACTTCGGATACAGAATCCTCAAATGTCAATCCGGACATCAGCTTGTCCGCCAGCGTATGCACATCAGGCTCATCTTTATGATCATCACTCTTCTGCCCACATCCGGCGATGCATCCCAAAAGAAGCAATGCCAGCATCACTACAAATATTTTTCTCATAACTGCGCAGTTCCCCACCACTTTAAAGGTCAACATTTGCCCTGATATAATCCATTATCTTCTGACTGAATTCTTTATTGTAATGGATTCCATCTGTACTAACACCATCTGGAAGTACACCGTTTTCTGACACAGCGTCAGCCACATCCAGATATGTAACATTGCCATAGGCATCGCACAATTCACGCACCAGCAGATTAAGTCCATCTATACCCGGATTGTTATACACTCCATCTCTGGCAGAAAGCTCCGCTGACACCGGAATCGTTGACATCACATACACCTTTGCGTTTGGTTGAAGCTTTGTGATATTGTCCAGCAGTGTTCTGTATGCATTGATATATCTCGCATTATACCAATTGAGCTCCTCTATGCCAAACGATATATATATCGTGCTGAACGTGTGATCCTGAAGCATCTCCAGGACTGTACACTTCTGTCCAGATCCACAATTCACCATCTTCAGTGTAGATACGCTTTCCACATTCAGATTCTTGGATGCACATACATTCCAGGATGGCATATCACTGTAAAGTCCCAGAGTCTCCGCACGGGAATCTCCTACAAGCAGTGATGATGAAAAATAGCTGTCATCTACCACATGTTTTGAAGCATCCGCATCTGTATCGAACTGCATCGAAGCCCTCATGACAGCATCTGTATCTGATGACACCTCATTCGTCACTATCTCACTTATCTGCACAGAGGTTGCGCCTTCTGGTCTGTCTATCTCCTGACCGTTTACATTCTTTCTGAGATTGCCCTGTCCGAGCGCACACACAAAGATGACGGCAACTATAGCTCCGACCGTCCCCTCAAACAACTGCATACGCCTGTGATGTCTCTGTCTGATTATCTTTTTTCTATATCTGTTATTGATATCCTTAGTCACTGTGACCTCCGAAATAACCAACATTAAAATACTCAAATTATAAATTTCATGTGACAGTATAACAATTAGTGAAAAAATAATCAAGAACGCAGTGTTTTTTCAAATAAATCTCATACATTCTGACGATATTGCGCCTATTTTAAGTAGACACATTATTTGTGAAGTGTTACTATGAAAAAGATATAAATATAATGTAATTATAAGAGGAGAGTATATATGAACACAACCGCACAGAAAATTGATTACAAAGGCGAAGCATGCATCGACCTCAGATCCGGTGACTACCACGCTGTCATAGCCCCATTTAACGGAAGCAATGTCATGAAGCTTGAGAACACAGCTCTTGATATCGATGTTCTCAGAAACGATCCTTCCATGACACCTGACCAGCTCAAAGCATCAGCAGAGATATATGGAATGCCAACTCTGTATCTCCCTAACAGACTGTCACACGGCAACCTTAAGACTTCCGATGCCATGTACCATTTTCCATGCAACGATCCACTTGGCAACCATCTTCACGGATTTCTTCATTTGAGAAATCATAATATAGAAGAGATAACTGTTGATGGCGACAAAGCAATAGGAAAGACTTCATATACATATGACGAGAACGACTCCTTTTTCCAGACCTACCCGGTAAGCTTCAGGGCTGATTACACATTCATTCTCACACCTGAGGGACTTAACTATGAATTTACACTGACAAATCTTTCAGATAAGCAGATGCCATATGGAGTATGCAACCACATAGCATTCAAGGGACCTTTCACCAGCAACGGCAAGGGTGAGGATGTTCGTCTCTACGTACCTATAGGCGACAAATGGGAGCTGGACGAGCACGCAATCCCTACAGAGAAGAATCTTCCTATTACAGATTACGATCTGCAGTACAAAGACGGCACCATGGTTCCTGTTCTCAAGGACATCGACAATGACCTGTACACAGCCAAGATGAACACACTGGACGGCGAACCATTCTACGGAGTTATCATCACAGACTCCGCTACAGGCAAGAGGATATGCTACGAAGTCGATCAAACAATGAAATTCTGGATCATGTGGAATGACCACGGCGACAAGGGATATTTCTGTCCAGAGCCAATGAGCTGGAACATAGATGCGCCAAACCTTTCCGGCGACCCTTCAGTAACCGGCTACACCGAGCTTGCACCAGGTGAGTCAAAAACCGTGAAAGAGCGCATCTTTACATTGGCATAACAAATACTAGCAATAACAATATAGCAACCCTGTCAGTTATTCATAGAACGGCTTTCAAAAGTACATGGTATTTTCATACATGTTACTTTGAAAGCCGTTCTTTCATCTTATTAATTTTCATTCCATACGATTGTTTTTAAAGCTGGCATATAATAAAATTAATGTAATATTTATATTCTGCCTAAAGACATAAAGGAGGGATTTCATGAAAAAAATACTACACATTATTCTGTCCATATCCGTCATTCTATGCATTTCCTGTATAACAGCATTTGCAGAAGATGACCCGGATACATACTATCTGGAACTTGACAGTGCAGGAGGACAGATAGACGGAGAATCTGTCACCGAGATAAGTGCACCGAAAGACAGTTTCGATACAGTGGATCTAAGCAGTTACACTCCTGTACAGGACGGATTTACATTTACCGGCTGGTACAACGGAAAAAAGGAAGTGACTTCCATAAGTACTTCCGATTTCACTTCAGGCTCAAACAGAATAAAACTGCTTGCCACATACACCAAGGATGATTATTCAGGTTCCGGACTCACATTCACCCTGAATGCAAACGGAGGAAAACTGAACGACCAGGACGCTGGCACCTATGATTTTGCAGTGGCCGGAAACGGTTATGCAGTGGCACTTAACGCCTATGTACCAGTTCGTGAAGGGTACGATTTCAAAGGCTGGTGCACATCAGCTGACGGATCCGGAACACCTGTGAACCTCATCTACACAAGTACATTTACAAAGGCCGAAGATAACGGATTACAGTACGACGATATAGATGGCTCCGCCGACAAGAGAAACATTACATTCTATGCTTCATGGACTTCGCAAAATGGGCCTTCCGGCAAGATCAGCATAGGCAAAAAGAGCTGGAACGGTCTTCAGGGGAATGTATCATTTGACACCTATTACAAGAAGAATCAGACAGTAAATATATCATCTTCTGACCCTGATGCATCCATAGAATATCTTGTGACAGATCAAGCCATGTCCGAGGACACACTCAAAAGCGCAGATATGAATGAGTACGCAGGAGCATTTGACCTTGACGGTGACGGTTCATACATAGTCTATGCAAGATTCACCCTTGGCGACAAGACTGCCTTTGCTTCCACTCCCGGTATCGTGATTGACAGCGAAGCTCCTGTGATCAGCGGCATAGATGACGGCGGCGTGTACTGCAAGACTGCCACCATGACTGTAACCGACGAAAACTTATCAAAAGTGACAATAGACGGCACAGTCAAGAAACCAGATGCAAACGGTTCGCTGAAACTTGCTGCAACAGGAACCGCCCGTACCATCGTGGCAACTGACAAGGCAGGCAACAGCACAAGTATATCTGTAACGGTAAATAAAAAACATACCCCGGAGGCCGACGACGGCAACTGTACCACCGCACTTCACTGCAAATATTGTGACGCTGTAGTCAAAGCTGCCAAGGACAATCACAACCTCAGCAAATGGAAAACCGATGGGAACGGCAGCACACACTCAAGGAAGTGTCTGAATGCGGGATGCGGATACACAGTCATCCAGGACTGCTACGGCGGAAAGGCTACTTGCAGCAAGAAGGCAGAATGTATTATATGCGGTGCGGAATACGGTTCATTAAACCCAAACAATCACAGCGGTCTTCAGAAATTTAACCGCGTGGAAGCTACGGCATCAAGCGATGGCAACATAGAATATTGGTACTGTCCATCCTGCGGTAAATACTTCAAGGACCAGGCATGCTCCACAGAGATCAGCAAGGACGACACAGTGATCAGCAAGTCATCTCCTGACATCATAGGCGGCAAGGGATCCAGATGGAAGAAATCCAGCAAAGACACTGTAAAATTCAGATCAAATGCCAATTATGAAGATTTTATATGCGTTCTGGTAGATGGCAAAGAACTTGATTCTTCGTACTACACCAAAAAAGAGGGCAGCATCATCATAGAAATCAAAGCATCCTTTCTTGAGACCTTATCTATCGGAAACCATTCCCTTATTATAAGATCTGCAACAGGAGATGCCGTAACTGACTTCTATGTAGACAAAGCTGATTCAACAACAACTGCACCTATGGTCACAACACAGCAGACCACAACACAGACAACAACGCAGACAACTACAGAAGCGACTACTCAGGCCACGACAAGGTATGTATATACACCGACAACATCGGAACCTACAACCTTTGCAGAGATAACAACAAGAGCCCATTCAACTTCCGAGAATACCACAGAAGTCACCACAGAAAAGAGCAGCAGGCATATAGACAACTACTCATCTGTGGACAAGACAAAGAACAAGGTACACAATCTCCAATTGGTTATTCTCATAACAGTTCTTGCAACAATACTTATTTCATTTGCCATAATCCTCATCTCGGGTATGCGCAAGAAATAGACATAAGCAATACTGTAAAAAGGCAGAATCAGAACAAAAGCTCCGGTGAACACATAACATGCGCCAGAATATACAGGCACACATTACGTGATCACCGGAGCTTTTAACCTAATTGTCAGTCTTTCTATGTTGCCATTGCGGCTTTTCAGAACTTATTCGGACTGACCCCCATCTGTCTCATCCTCAATTGTTCCGCCAAGATACCACTCGCCATCCTTCTCATAACAGATGATATTCAAATTAACCGAATTAGGAGTTGTAGTTCCTTTGTAGGACAAATTCATAGTTATGCTTACAGGAATAACATACCCTTTGACAACACCTGCACTCTTTGCAGATTTGCTGTATAATGTATTACTCACAGCTTCCAGATTACTGCTGTCAGCTTTATATCCATCTCCCATGGAATAATCTACAGTATAAGTAAATTCATCACTTTCCTTATATGTCTGAAATATCTGGATGAGGCTGTCTGTAGCCTGATTAGCAAGAGTATCCGAATCCATCACGCTCTTAACCTTATCAATATCAGCATCTGCCAATCCTGCCATATATGTCTCAACCAATTTTCTGCTTCTGGAAGCACCTGCCCCGGCTATCGTCACAGCCAGATATACAGCAACTACAATCACCGCAAGCGCGGCAGCTGAAACTGCTATTATGATCTTCTTCTTTTTCTCTTTTCCCGCCTCTTCAATAATCTGAATATCTCGATCATCAAGATTCAACTGTTCCGCACTATCTCCACCAACATAGGTGTGTTTATCTTCTTTCTTCATACCGATTCCTCTCTTATACTATGTATAATCATATATTTACATAGTATAACATATTAGAAACCTTGTATAAAGAAAAAACAGCGACACCCATTTACCAGCGGTATCGCTGCCCAATATATCTCATTCTCCCCTCAAAAAATGCGATATTGACGGCCGAAGCCCTCGTCTGCCATATGTCACTTTACAAATTATCAGGCCAGTACCACCCTTCTCTTACCCGTACGCTGCAATCAGATGCTACTGCCGCATGTAAAACCTGTGCCTGCTTATCTCTTCATTGCAAACTCTCTGAGTCCTTCAGGCTCCTCCGGCTGATAATACTTCATCTTGCATGCCTCTGACGCAAGTGGAGCAACTGCCAATGCCACTGCACACAGTCTTGCACCATACTTACAAATAAGCTTCATAATTGTACTCTTCATATTGTTTCCTCCCACTTAAAAATAAAATAACTACTGTTCTATTAATAGCCGGCTATCTTTTTGTATTCTATCATAAATATATTTTAGATTGTCCTTTTTTAGGGTGAACGGTCGAAAATGGGGGGTGAGTGGTATCCCATGACCATTCACCCCCCATTTTCGACCGTTCGCCGTCAGAATTTACACCTTCCGACGCCCATGCGTTATACTTAAAATATATAATCTGCTGTTTCACCACAGCAAGCAGCGTGATAGTCTTGCTATCCGCATGCAGGACACAAGACGTCACTTTTATGCTCAACATATACATTCAAACCAAAGGGAGGACATACAACATGAAACATATCGGGTCTTTTATCGCAGGTACATTGTCGGAAGACAGCCAGATCGAATCTGATCAGAAACATATATACGCATACCTCTTTGATTATATTATTGAACAATTAATATTCGACGCCGTTGTCCTCATCATAGGGGTTGTGTCAGGACGTTTTGCCATAACCCTCTGCTTCCTTGCAGTGACTATACCTATGCGCCATTTTGCCGGCGGTTTTCACGCAAGTACACCATGGATGTGCAATATCCTGTCATACGGCTCATATATACTAACTATACTCATCACGCCTGTACTTGAGCCATATATACATCCATATTGGGCCGTCATATATGTTCTCTTATGGGGACTTATCCTTCCAATAGCGCCCGTAGACACGCCGAACAAAAGACTGGATGCAGAACAAAAATCTAAACTTCTCCGCCTTTGCATTAAAACTTGTGCTATCATGAGTGTGTTATATTTAATATTTGTACTTTCCAAACAGACTATATTTTATGGAGCTATCACTTTGTGTATGGCGGAAAGTGCATTGGGATTATATATTGGTTTTGCAAAGAACAGGAGAGAAAAATGCATTTCAGAGTAGCTTTGTGCGATGATTCGCCGGAAGACATCATGACACTTTCAAATCAGATTACGAAATACGGCAAAAAATATGATATACACTTCGATATGGAACATTTTGATTCAGGTTCAGCCCTGGTACAGGCTCACCACAAAAGCCCTTTCAACATCATATTCCTGGACATAGAGATGCCTGCGCAATCAGGAATAACCACCGCCAGACATCTGAGAAACGACGGCAATGATGATGTATTCATCATATTTGTCACATCATACCCTGAATATATGCGCGACAGTTTTGAAGTTCAGCCTTTTCAGTTCATCACAAAACCAGTGAACACCTCCGTCATCTCCAAGCTGTTTGCATCGATCATGCACAAATATACGAAATCGCACACATCAAGAGTCATCCTGGACGACCAGGGAACCGGAAGAGTCACCATCATAAACGATATACTTTATATAAAGACCTCCAACGGTGACAATTCTATACTTGAATACGTCCTGACCAGTTATTCATTTACCGGCAAAGGCGTCCTGCAGACCTGGGAAGACGAACTTGCGTCATGTGGTTTTTTCTCTCCCCACAGAGGTTATCTTGTGAACATCAGACACGTTGTGTCTTTCACAAAATCTCAGCTGAATATGAGCAATGGCTACAAGATCCCTGTGAGCAGAAGAAAATTCCCCCAGTTCCAGCGTCTTTTTGCAAACAAAATTATAAGGAGTCTCAATTGAAAGGAATAGGTATATGATAAAATATATAGAACCACTCAGTATGCTATTCGACAACTTCATATTATATATCTTCTATCAGACAATGTTCGAGAAAAAACGTGAATCCATACCCAAATATGCTGTGGTCGTATCCTTTCTGCTGTCTGATCTCATATACTGGTTAGTTGCATCTCATGTTACAGGAGAATCTTCTTTCTGCGCTTCCATATTGAGATCTGCGCTCACAGTCATATTGAGTGCCGCCATATCCATGTTTTTCTGTTCTACCATAACATACAGAATACTTGTGGTATTCAGTTATATAGCCCTCATCAATCTAAGCGAGAACCTGGCCTATTTTATTATAGTCCACTTCACCGGGCTCTCTGCCGGTCTGGACACTCTGCCATACACGGCATTTATTGCAATATCACTTGTATCCAATCTGATCATAGTGCTTTTCACCATGATATTGGATCTATTCCTTAAATTAAAAAATGGCATCAGATCAAAGACATACACGCTGCTCCTGCTGTTCGTCCCGGCAATGTCATGTGTCCTTACATTTCTGCCATCGTTCTTCAAGATGAACTTCATCGAGCCGGCAGCATACCTTACACTTGTAGTCTTTCTTCTGGCGATGAATATCTCAAACTATATACTTCTCCAGAACGTGCTGACTGCAGAAGCTTTGACTCAGGAATCCAGATTATTGCAGCAGCAGATGCAGTTCCAGAAGAACAAATATCAGCAGCTCAGCGATGCATATAAGAATATTCGCGGCTTCATGCACGATACCAAGAAGCATCTGTTCTATATTGAGCAGTGCGTAAACGAAGAGCACTATGACCGCATAATACCATATACCAGGGAGACCATGACGGATCTGGAGTCACGGTATTGCTCTATAAATACAGGCAATCTCGTCATAGACTCATTTGTCAGCAACGTTATTCTACAGGCTGGCAGCAATGGAATTCGCATAAACACGAGACTCAAGGTCGAGAAAGATCTTATTCCATGTGACGATTATCATATGACCATAATTCTCGGCAATCTGCTTGACAATGCCATGAATGCCTGTACAGGACAGACCGGAGGTAAGATTAACCTTGACATACAGACAGTCGATTCTTCATTTGTCATACATATCACCAACACCTACCATGCAGCGCCAGATGAAAAATTGCCTGACACCTTCGATAATTTTGACTTCATACACGGTTATGGACTCAAAAACGTAAAAAGATCCGCAGAAGAATGCGGTGGATTCTGCATCATAGACTACAAAGACGGCATCTATTCAGTAACAGTGATTGTGCCGCTTAAGGAAGCCAGATACGCTGATTAAATTGTGCAATTTCCACTATAACTTTGTTGTCTTTTAATGTTTTTTATTATATAATCGTACTGTATGGCTGACTTTTAAGGGAGAATATAGCACAAGCCGATACAGAAGACTTCAGAGGGGGCTTATGAGAGCTATCTGAAAGCGAACATAATACAATTGGAAGGAAGGTATATGCTACATGAAATTTGGTTATTTTGATGATGCCAACAAGGAGTATGTCATCACATCTCCTAGAACTCCTTATCCTTGGATCAACTACCTTGGAACACAGGATTTCTTTTCACTGATCTCAAACACTGCGGGAGGTTACAGCTTCTACAAGGACGCACGTCTCCGTAGAATCACAAGATATCGTTATAACAACGTGCCTATAGATATGGGTGGACGTTATTTCTATATCAACGACAATGGTACAATATGGAATCCGGGCTGGTCACCGGTCAAGACAGAACTGGATGAGTATCAGTGCCGTCACGGTATGGGATATACAATCATTACAGGTAAGAAGAACGATCTTAAGGCTGAGGTTACTTTCTTTGTTCCTCAGAACTATGCCGGAGAGGTTCAGCAGGTTGTTCTTACAAATGAAGGCTCAGAGGAGAAGACTTTCTCATTCTTCTCATTTGAGGAGTGGTGTCTCTGGGATGCACAGGATGACTGCACCAACTTCCAGAGAAACTTCAGTACAGGTCGTGTGGAGGTTGTCGGATCAACTATCTACCACAAGACAGAGTACAGAGACAGACGTGATCACTTCGCATTCTACACAGTGAATGACGAGATCGATGGTTACGATACAGACAGAGATTCATTCATCGGACTTTACAACGGCTTCCACAACCCACAGACTGTTGAGGCTGGCAAGGCTAATGATTCATTTGCTGATGGATGGTCACCTATCGCTTCACACTACAAGAAGATCACTCTTGCTCCAGGCGAGACAAAGACTCTTGTATTTATACTTGGATATGTTGAGATGCCTGTTGACCAGAAGTTCGAGGCTGACGGCAAGACTATCAACAAGGTAAAGGCTCTTGAGATGATCGAGAAGTACAACACACCTGAGAAGGTTGCTGCAGGTCTTGAGGAGCTCAAGGAGCATTGGAACAGACTCTTAGGCATCCTCAACGTCAACACTCCTGATGACAAGGTAAACCGTATGGTAAATATCTGGAATCAGTATCAGTGTATGGTTACATTCAACCTTTCACGTTCAGCTTCATACTTCGAGTCAGGTATCGGCCGTGGTATGGGATTCCGTGATTCAAACCAGGATGTACTCGGATTTGTTCATCAGATCCCTGACCGTGCAAGAGAGAGAATCATCGATATAGCTTCAACACAGTTCCCAGACGGTGGATGCTACCATCAGTACCAGCCACTTACCAAGAAGGGTAACGCAGATATCGGTGGAGACTTCTCAGACGATCCATTATGGCTGATCCTTTCAGTATCAGCTTACATCAAGGAGACAGGCGACTGGGGCATCCTTGACGAGATGGTTCCATATGACAACGATATGTCAATTGCACAGCCTATGCTTGACCACCTCAAGGTTTCATTCTACAAGATCGTGAACAACCTTGGACCACACGGACTTCCACTTGCAATGAGAGCTGACTGGAACGATTGTATCAACCTTTCATGCTTCTCAGACACACCAGGTGAGAGCTTCCAGACATACACCAACCCTAAGTTCGCTGCTGAAGGCGGATACTCAAAGGTTGCTGAGTCAGTTATGGTTGCTACACTCTTCACATATGCAGGTCCTAACTACGTTGCTATTCTCAAGCACCTTGGAATGGACGCTGAGGCTGATGCTGCCCAGGCTGAGATCGACAAGATGAAGGCCAACATCATGGAGTCAGCATGGGACGGCGACTGGTTCCTCAGAGCTTACGATGCAAATGGTGAGAAGATGGGATCTAAGGAGTGCGAGGAAGGTCAGATCTTCATCGAGCCACAGGGATTCGCTATCATGTCTGACATCGGTAAGGATCAGGGCTGCGACAAGAAGACTCTTGCTGCAATCGATGAGAGACTTAATACTCAGCATGGACTTGTACTCAACAACCCAGCATTCACAAAGTATTACATCCAGTATGGTGAGATTTCTACATACCCAGGTGGATACAAGGAGAATGCCGGAATCTTCACACATAACAATGCATGGATCATCTGTGCTGCCGCTTACGCAGGTGCCGGCGATCAGGCATTTAAGTACTACTCAGAGATAGCTCCTGCTTTCACTGAGGAGACATCAGATATACACAAGACTGAGCCATATGTATACGGCCAGATGATCGGTGGTAAGGATGCCGGATCTGATATCGGCAAGCCAGGCAACCACTTCGGACAGGGCAAGAACTCATGGCTGACAGGTACAGCTGCTTGGAACATGGTAGCTATATCACAGTACATCCTTGGTATCTCAGCAGACTTCGATGGTCTGAAGATCGATCCATCTATACCTGCTGCATGGGATGGAATGACAGCTACACGTCAGTTCCGTGGTGCTACATACGACATCAAGGTTTCTAACCCAGATCACATCAACAAGGGCGTTAAGAGCGTAGTAGTTGATGGCAACGCTATTGAAGGCAACGTTATCCCAGCATTTGGTGATGGCAAGGCTCATTCAGTAGAGGTTATAATGGGCTAATATAGACCAGATCACATATAACATACAAAAACACCATATCTATTGGTTAAACCAATAGATATGGTGTTTTTTTCATTCCATCACGGTTCTGTAATCATGCTTTACTTTTTATAAATATATGCTGTAAAATAACCATCCCATTTTCTCTACTGTATAAGAAGCGTAGGATCCACAGGTTGACCATTCTTATCTATCGAAAAGTAAAGATTAGTGCCCTCATCGCTGTAAAACCGGCTCGGCTCACCTACTGTTCCAATCACATCTCCCATCTCCAGACGGCTTCCAAGAGCAACACTTACATCCTGAAGCTGACCAAGTGTAACTGTATAGCCATCTCCAAGATCAAGTTTCACATAGTTGCCAATTTCCGGGCTGCTGGAAACCTCCTTAACCTCACACTCGTATACCGCCTTAACTTCGTCTCCCGGTTTTGCCTCCATGATTATGGCAGGATTGCACTTGTACTCATTTAATGTCTCAAAATACACAGTTGAGTCCATGCTGTAGGGTATGAGCACATTGCCAACAATCGGCCATGATATGCTGTTCTCAGGATCATAATGCAGCTCTTCTTTGCCATCAACTCCCGTCTCCTTTGCAGTTCCACCAGATGTCGTTTCACCTGCAGCAGCCGTATCCTGATCATCGCCCTCTATATCGGCAGCACCTGTCTCGTCGGATTCTGTATCCTGAGCATCATCCATCGTATCTCCCGCCACATTCTTATCCATGGATCCTTCACCGTTCCGTCCATTTCCGCTGAGTGTTTCCTTGGTTCCCTGACTGCTTTCAGATGTATCTCCATATGGTGTATCCTGGCCGATCACAATATGTTTTTCCTTTGAATTTGTTTTTGCGTTATAAAGACCAAGCACCGTCACAAGCACAGCCATACCTGTGATCAGTGAGATGTAAAAAATGTTCTTTTTCACGCCGCCAAAAAATTTCTTCATATTCATCACCTCATCTGTATCATGTCCCTTTGCAAAACAAAATATACAATGCGGTGTAATTTTCGGCCATTAAATAATTATTTTTTTATCTGCCCACCGTCACTCCAGTATAATAATACCGCAATATCTCTTCATAGCTCTCACCATTTGCAGCAAGTATGCCCGCACCATACAGAGACAGTCCAAGAGAATCACCAACACCAACAGTTATAATCCTGTATTCATTTTCCTGACAATCTATATGTATATTTGTGGAGGCGAGTCCCAACTGATCCTTAAACAGCCCCGCATCTACAGCATTTCCAAACACACTTATCTCCTGAGCATAACCTGAAGCTGTAGCCCTTGTAACTTTCACCTCAGTATCCGTCTCATCGCCTACCCATTTCTGAAATGTCTTTCTCAGCCTGTCCCCACTGTATATCTTTGTGCAGGAGAAATCGTCAGCCATTCTGTCTGCATCACTTGCCACCTGTCTGAGATACGGCACATCACTTCCAAATAACTCATCGGCACTTATCGTATGCCCTATACTCACCAAGTGATACACCGGCAGGATCACATTCCCATCATATCGCATAATCACCCCCCTTGTATCAGAGACAGCCTCCGCAGTCATATTTATAATCTTCTTATAGTCATTTCCCCACATCTCTCTTAACTCATCTTCAGTGTATCTTATCTCTCTGAGATCAGCTTCATTTATCAGATTTGCATTTCCTCCATTATTTGAGTCATTCTTTGAGTTTTTATCCATCTGATAGTATATTCCAGTTCTGATGATGACCGAGACAGTCCTCAGCATCTCCATATTCCAATTGTCATCTGCCATCCCGGCCAGCACCTGCTGCACATATTCCTCAACGTCTACAATCTCATATGCGCCATCTTGATAAATACATACGCTTTTTTCTTTTTCACCAGCAACCGTTATCTGCCCTGAAGCAGTTCTGTTATACATATATGAAATTATATATGTCAACATGAACGCCCCAAAAATACCGAGAAAAATATATTTTACTTTCAGATTTTTCTCCCTCCCATATACATTGAACTCCAGATCCATTAAAAATTTTTTCTTTATACCTGTATTTCAATAATATGAAACTCGGACAAAACATATATCAGCATTTTTATGGCAGCTTGCCTTATTTTATTTCCGTATTATGTTTTAAATTGCCCAAATCCGAGCAAATATATAATAATTTTTCATAACATCATTTATTGACAAATGGAACATGACATAATATGATAATAGCGTATTCAAGATTAACGGTTCGATTGCTATATAAGGTAAGCTTTTCTTTAGAGTATTCTCTATAAGGTATATTGTAGTTGTTTTCATTGGGTACAAATTTTCAATATTTTAGGAGGTACTCGTAATGAAGAACGGTACAGTTAAGTGGTTCAACGGAGAAAAGGGTTATGGATTCATCTCAGATGATGAGACAGGAAAGGATGTATTTGTTCATTTTTCAGCAATCGTTGCTGATGGATATAAGACTCTTAACGAGGGACAGAAGGTTACATTTGATGTAGAGGCTGATCCTAAGGACGCTTCTAAGGAGAGAGCAACTAACGTAACAGTAGTAGCTTAATTAACCTATATTACATATTACAGAATAATCCCCATTGTTCTATGACAATGGGGATTATTTTTTCAGAATTGTTTCAATCTGCTGATTCTATATCATATTATATCCGCTGGATATTCCGACCCACATCAAGCCCTGCTTCCAAGAGCCTTTTTTCTGATCCTGTATCTCGCCCTGATATATCTTCCCGCTGACGAGAGATCATTCGTCGTCCAGCCGCTTGTTTTTCTGGTTGACGATTTGAGCAGCGAACAGGATTCATTCTTGTTTGACAGACTCCAACAGAAATAGCTGACACCAAGTTTGTCCAGCCTGTCCAGCCACGTCTTGGTGGATGAATAACTTATTCCGCCACCTCCATTTGCAGCTGACATACCAAATTCTGTAACCATCACAGCCAGTCCTTTCTTCCTTGCATACGTCAGCTTTGCCGGAAGATACTGATTGTGACTCCACTCATTTGCATAGAAATGCAGCGAGTACATGATATTCTTATATCCTCTGATAGGGCTGTCTGCCACCTCGTTGTGCGTTCCATCAGAACCGAGCTGTGACCACGTCGGAGTTCCAACCACAATGACAGCATTCTTGTCATAATTTCTGATGACCTTTATGACCTGTGTTGCGTAACTCTTTATGGCTGACCACTGACAGCCGTTCGGCTCGTTACAGATCTCATAGATTATATTCTTCTGTCCTTTGTATCTCTTCGCCATGATCGCAAAGAATGTCTTGGCCTGTGCAAGCTGGGTCATAGGGTTGCCGTCGTTCAATATATGCCAGTCGATAATGACATACATTCCAAGCTCTGTGGCGTACTTGACACCCTTATGTATCCGATTCCTGAGTGCCGCACGATCGCCGCCTGAACAGTATCCATTGTACTCTGCTGTATACATGGCAAGTCTGACAGCATTTGCACCCCAATCGTCTCTCAGCGTCCTGAATGCCGCCTTGTTCACGTAAGGATATCCCACGTCCCAGTTGATCCCATGAGTGCTTACGCCCCTGAGCTGGAACTTCTGCCCCTTCGCATCCACAAGATTCGTACCCTTGACCGACAACCTTCCATGCGTGGCAACCGGAGTCTTGACCGCAGCAAATGCGTCCACATCAGGCTGAACCGCAGCAGCCATAAACACCATGACAAACGCCAGAAGCATGGCTGTGATCCTGCGCCATATTGTCTTTCGTTTCATAAAGTATGTACCCCCTTTTTCATTTGTATAAAATTCTTTATTGCAAAATTCATTATGATTATAACATAACCCAATATCCCATAACTACCTAAAAACGCATGTAAGTTTTACACTCACATGCGCTTTTATATTGCCCTATTTGTTCTATATACTATTACTTCACAACTGCACTC
>CAKQQK010000022.1:0-36597 GCA_934270935.1 uncultured Coprococcus sp.
TGGTTTCGAGGCTATCAAGGCTACTGTTAAGGAGAAGATGGAACTCTTCGGATCAGTTGGTAAGGCTAACGACTAATTAACAGTTTGTAACGATATGATTTCTCGTGTCTGATTTCATATCGCCTAAGTAAAAGAAGGGTGTGTCTCAGCGATTAAGATCGCCGAGGCACAGCCTTTTGTATTATATTACAATCAAAATATCCGATTATTACGAGTATTCTATATCAAAATCCTGCCAATCATCTATATGATCTTTTCATTATTTTCTCTTTCTGGCAACGAGAAGCCACCACGCTGGAACTGATGCAATCATTATAACTGCAGTTACCAGACTGATCCATGCTCCTATGTTGAACCCAGCATTCAAAGATGCATCAATTTTCTTGAGATCTATGACTGAAAGTATAAATTCAAATATATACAAACCACCAAAAATAACTGATATCACCATTGATATTATATGACACACCGTCTTATTGATACACGCACAAACCACATCTCCACAGACCAAAACTGCACCAATTATAACTGGAAGAACAACTATTCCAAAAACACTGTATATGCTTCTGTCATCGCTTCCCACATGAGCATATGGAATAAACAGTGTTGCAAGAGCCATAACGATTCCGACAATATTTATAATATTTGGAATATATCTAACTTTCTTTACGCCGTTCTCACTGCTGTCAGCATCGTTATCCATATCATAGTATCCAGCAGCACTCTGCTGTGAACACTGAGGGGACACCTGCTGCGCTGCCCACTGACTATACTGCGGTGGCTGCTGGGTTCCCGGCTGGCTATACTGCGGTGCCTGTACTGCCTGTACTGCCTGAGTCTGCTGCATTCCCGGCTGGACATACTGCTGGTTCTGTCCAGGCTGCATTCCCGGCTGGCTATACTGCGGTGCCTGATCTGCCTGACCCGGCGGCGTCTGCTGCACTCCCGGCTGGACATACTGCCAGTTCTGTCCCGGCTGTATTCCCGGACGGCTATACTGCGGTGCCTGTACTGCCTGACCAGCCTGCGCCTGCTGTGTTCCCGGCTGAGCATACTGCCAGTTCTGTCCCGGCTGCATCCCCGGCTGGACATACTGCGGGCTCTGTCCCGGCTGCGTTCCCGGCTGACTATACTGCGGACTCTGTCCCTGTCTCATATACTGTGTCATATCCATGCCACAATACTTACACACAGCTATATTATTATCTATCTCCTGTCCACATCTCAAACATTTCATAGCATACCTCCGATTATCTGTTGTATCTCTCCCATATCCTGTTACTTCGCAAGATATTTCTTAAGATACTGTCCTGTATATGACTGTGGTACCCGTGCAATCTCCTCGGGAGTCCCCTGTGCAATGACAGTTCCACCACCGGCACCCCCCTCAGGTCCCATGTCAATAATATAATCTGCGGTCTTGATAACGTCAAGATTATGTTCGATAACCACTACTGTGTTGCCACCATCGCTAAGTCTTCTAAGTATATCAACAAGCCTGTGCACATCAGCGAAATGCAATCCAGTGGTAGGCTCATCGAGAACATATATTGTCTTGCCTGTACCTCGTCTTGACAGTTCCGTTGCAAGCTTGATTCTCTGTGCCTCGCCTCCGGACAAAGTCGTGGAGGGCTGTCCAAGTTTTATATATCCGAGTCCCACATCCCTGAGAGTCTCTATCTTCTTTAATATACGAGGTACATTTGCAAAGAATTCACAGGCCTCATCCACTGTCATATCAAGTACCTCATGAATACTCTTTCCTTTGTACTTAACTTCCAGAGTCTCCCTGTTATATCTCTTTCCTCCACATACTTCACATGGCACATATATATCCGGAAGAAAATGCATCTCTATCTTAATAATTCCATCACCACGGCACGCCTCACACCGGCCTCCAGATACATTAAAACTAAATCTTCCCTTGCTGTATCCACGCGCTTTTGCATCCTTTGTACCCGCAAACAGATCTCTGATCAGATCAAATGTTCCTGTATATGTGGCAGGGTTTGATCTTGGGCTTCTGCCTATCGGTGACTGATCTATATTGATGATCTTATCAAGTGCATCATAACCTATGATGTGATCATGCTTGCCAGCTTTCACCCTGCTCCTGTTCAGTCTTCTTGCAAGCTTCTTATACAGAATCTCATTCACAAGCGAACTTTTTCCCGAACCCGACACACCTGTCACGCAGGTCATGATTCCAAGCGGAATGTCAACATCTATATGTTTCAGATTGTTCTCGTAAGCATTCTTGATGGTTATCCATCCGGTCGGCTTTCTCCTGACGTCCGGTACCTCTATCTTCTTTCTGCCGCTCAAATAATCACCGGTAATTGAATTCTCGCACTTCATGATCTCTTCTGCAGTGCCCTCAGCCACCACATATCCACCATCGGCACCGGCTCCCGGTCCTATATCTATGATGTGATCTGCTGCTCTCATGGTGTCCTCATCATGCTCCACAACTATCAGTGTATTTCCAAGATCTCTGAGATTCTTGAGTGCAGCGATCAATTTGTCATTATCCCTCTGATGAAGTCCTATACTTGGCTCATCAAGAATATATGCCACGCCCACAAGTCCTGAACCTATCTGTGTTGCAAGTCTGATTCTCTGCGCCTCACCGCCGGAAAGTGTGCTTGTTCCACGGCTCAGGCACAGATAATCAAGTCCCACGTCAATAAGAAAATGCAATCTTGATCTGATCTCCTTCAATATAGCGGCACCTATCATCTTCTGTCTGTCTGTAAGTTCAAGCTCCTTCATAAACTGAGCCAGTTCAGTAATCGGCAATTCCATCAGATCCGCAATATTCCTGTCTCCCACAGTTACAGCCAGAGCAGTTGGCTTTAATCTCTTGCCACCGCAATCCTCACAAGGAGTTATCGTCATATATGTCTCATACTCTGCCCTGGTAGACTCCGCTGATGTCTCTCTATACCTTCTGGCAACATTCTTTAAAAGGCCTTCGAATGTAATATCATATACGCCTTCCCCTCGCTGTCCCTTATAGTGCACCTTTACAGGACGTGCGTTCTTTCCATATAATAAGAGATCCTTTATATCCTGCGGATAATCCTGGAAAGGTGTGTCCAGGTCAAATTTATATTCAGTACATAAAGCCCTTAACACCGCATTTGCAAAACTCTTGCCATCATTGCACGATTGCCATCCAAGAACAGCTATTGCACCATCATTTATAGACATGCTTGGATCCGGTATCATAAGTTCAGGATCAAACTCCATCTTGAATCCAAGTCCCGCACATGTAGGACATGCGCCAAATGGATTGTTGAAAGAAAAACTTCTCGGTTCTATCTCATCTATGCTGATACCGCAGTCCGGGCATGAAAAACTGTCTGAGAAATTGATTACAGCGTTCTCCTTCTGAATACCATTCTCGTCTCTCTCTCCGATCACTTCTATCTTCATGAGACCTTCTGCAAGAGAAAGTGCGGTCTCTATGGAATCTGTGAGTCGTCGTTCCACATCCTGTCTGACAACCAGACGGTCAACAACAATATCTATATTGTGCTTTTTATTCTTATCAAGCTTTATCTCCTCCGACAGCTCATACATACTGCCATCGACAACAACTCTGACAAATCCACTCTTTTTTGCCTTCTCCAGAAGCTTTACATGCTCACCCTTTCTTCCTCTGACTACAGGGGCAAGCACCATAAACTTTGTTCTCTCCGGAAGCTTCATGATCTCATCCACCATCTGGTCAACGGTCTGTCTGCTTATGACCTTTCCACACTTTGGACAATGCGGTATACCAACTCTGGCATAGAGCAATCTGAAATAATCATATATCTCAGTAACCGTTCCAACCGTTGATCTAGGATTCCTGTTGGTCGACTTCTGGTCTATTGATATAGCCGGTGAAAGGCCCTCTATCTTGTCAACATCCGGCTTCTCCGCCTGACCAAGGAACTGCCTCGCATATGATGAAAGAGATTCCATATATCTTCTCTGTCCCTCTGCATATATCGTGTCAAATGCCAAAGATGACTTTCCAGATCCTGAAAGTCCAGTCACAACAACAAACTTGTCTCTTGGAATCTTTACATTGATATTCTTCAGGTTGTGTGCACGCGCTCCTTCGATCGTGATATATCTTCTGTCTATATTCCTGCTGGCATTGAAATAATCATCATCCTTCATGCTCGCATCTGTTATGTCTTCCAAATGCTTATCACGTTCATAACTCTTATTATCTTCCATCTTGATCTAACCTTTTCTCTCTATTATTTCTATTTGTTATATCTTATTATCTGCCTTGCTTCTATCTATTCATATCTATAATATCTCTGAAATTGCTTATCTACTATAATATGTCTATAATATCTCAAACAATCCTATATATACAAAGACCTGCAAGAACCACAGAATACTCTACTTCACTCTCATATATCGTATAAATCTGTGAGTTACACTAATCCTTATCATAATCCCTGAGTGCAGCCTTGTATACCTTGAGCTGATCCCTGACTTCTGCCGCAACCTCGAAGTTGAGGTCTGCTGCCGCCATATTCATCTTCTTGGTCAGCTTGGCAATAACCTTCTGAAGCTCCTTCTTCGTCATGGACTCAGCGTCCTTATCCTCCTCAGGAAGCGCTTCCTTCTTCACCTCTATAGTTATGAGATCTCTGATACTCTTCTCTATAGTCTTAGGTGTTATTCCGTGTTCCTCGTTATACTTCTGCTGTATCTCACGACGCCTGCTCGTCTCATCAAGAGCGTACTTCATGGAACCTGTTATGGTATCCGCATACATGATAACATGTCCATTCACATTTCGTGCAGCCCTTCCTATGGTCTGTATGAGTGATGTCTCCGATCGCAGGAAACCTTCCTTGTCAGCATCCAGTATTGCCACCAGTGTGATCTCCGGTATATCAAGGCCCTCTCTCAGAAGGTTGATTCCAACAAGAACGTCAAATACTCCGAGACGGAGATCCCTCACTATCTCAACTCTCTCCATGGTATCTATATCTGAATGCAGATATTTTACCTTTATATCATTGTCTCTCATATAGCTGGTGAGATCCTCCGCCATACGCTTGGTAAGTGTTGTCACAAGCACCTTGTGCCCCTGCTCAGTCTCCTTGCGGACCTCCTTCAGCAGATCATCTATCTGTCCCGCAACCGGTCTGACCTCAACCGGCGGATCAAGAAGTCCCGTAGGTCTGATGATCTGTTCAGCCATGAGCATCTGGTGTTCTTCCTCGTATTTGCCTGGGGTGGCAGATACAAACATGACCTGATCCAGTTTCTGCTCAAATTCCTCAAAATTCAGGGGCCTGTTGTCAAGTGCCGACGGAAGCCTGAATCCGTAATCCACCAGATTCATCTTACGGGAACGGTCTCCAGAATACATTGCACCTACCTGAGGCACCGTCATATGTGACTCATCTATAATAAGAAGAAAGTCGTCATCAAAGAAATCCAGCAGTGTGCTCGGCGTCTCTCCGGCTGACCTTCCAGCCAGTGGACCAGAATAATTCTCTATGCCAGAGCAGAATCCGGTCTCACGCATCATCTCCATATCAAAGTTGGTTCTCTCCTCAATGCGCTGAGCCTCGATGAGTTTATCATTTGACTTGAAGTACGCAACCCTGTCCTTGAGCTCCGCCTCTATCCTCTTCAGCGCCTTCTCCATCTTCTCCTGTCCAACTACATAGTGGGATGCAGGAAACAGACATGTGTATGTCAGATCACGCTTTCCCTCCCCTGTAAGCGGGTCAAATTCCGTGATTCTGTCTATCTCATCTCCAAAAAACTCTATCCTTATTCCATCGTCAAATGTGGACACCGGAATGATCTCCAGCACATCCCCGCGCACTCTGAACGTGCCTCTCTGCAGATCCATGTCATTCCTGTCATACTGTATATCTGTCAGATCATCGATGACCTGATCTCTGTCCTTTATCATGCCTACTCTGAATGACAACATCTGATTCCTGTACTCGTCCGGATCACCGATACCATATATACAAGACACGGACGCAACCACTATGACATCTTTTCTGTCTATGAGCGCAGCTGTGGCGCTATGTCTCATACGATCAATATCGTCATTGATAGACGAATCCTTTGCAATATAGGTATCCGTAGACGCCACGTACGCCTCCGGCTGATAGTAATCGTAGTATGATACAAAATACTCCACGGCATTGTTCGGAAAAAATTCTTTCATCTCCCCATAAAGCTGCGCCGCCAGAGTCTTGTTATGTGCAAGTATCAGCGTAGGCTTATTCAGCTGTTGTATAACATTCGCCATGGTAAATGTCTTACCGGATCCGGTTACACCAAGCAGTGTCTCGAACTGATTGCCTTCCTGAAAACCCTTTACCAACTTTTCTATTGCCTCCGGCTGATCTCCGGTGGGCTTGTATTCCGATACCAATTCAAAATGATCCATTATAGATTCTCTCCTTTATATTTTCTACTTCTGGACAACATTCTTTTATTTCTTTGCACATACTGTTAATCGTTCCAAAAACCTCATCCAAATTTTTCTAAATGACTAATTTATCCCCTCTACGTTCTACACTAATAGTAGTTGAATCACTTTCCTTTGTACATACCTCAATTTCGTATTTCATAATATTTTTCCTAACCTTTAAGATATTTTTCTACTTCCCGATCAAATTCAGAAACATATTCTCTATCCTGTTTGACTCTAAATACTTCATATTCCTTCTCAGCTTTTTGCATAGCAACATCATGAGAAATTTTTCCTTTTCCATTCAATACCTTTCGCCTATTATTCAGTAAAAATTGATTCGTTTGATCAACCCAGTCTTGCATGCTCATTAATATCTCATCTTCAGCCATTAATTCTGCATAATCAATAAACATTGTCACAAGTCTATTCAATCGTGATAATTCTTTTTCATTCAAATAATTTTTTGCTATTCCAATATCTCTTTTTAAAATTTTCCCATCCGGAGAATCTTTCCATGTAGTTAAACCCATTGCTGGTTTCTCCGAATCAGCACGTTCATATATCAATTCTGCCGCAGTCTTTCCAGTAACAGCAAAGTGAAGCTTATTTTGAACAAATGCGTAAAATGCTTTTGTTATCTCACTGTTTTTATCGTAATCATAGCTGCACTGTTCGAACACATCCGCAATTTTCTGATAGGCTCTGCGTTCACTGGCTCTGATTTCACGAATGCGTTCAAGTAATTCATCAAAATAGTCTTTTCCAAAAGGTTTGCCATTTTTAAGCATATCATCATTCAACACAAACCCTTTTGTAATATATTCTTTTAATGTTTTAGTAGCCCACTGCCGAAAGCGTGTAGCTTTCTTAGAATTTACTCGATATCCAACTGCTATAATTGCATCCAAATTATAACATTTTACCTTCCTTTTAACGTTACGCTGTCCCTCATTTTGAACTACCGAGAAAAACTCGGTAGTTCGATTTTCATCTAATTCTTCTTCCTTATAAATATTTTTCAAATGCAAGGAAATATTATCTGTTGTACATTCAAATAAATCTGCCATTGCTTTTTGCGTCATCCAAAAAGTATCTTCTTTAAACATTACATTCACATAAATATTAGTGTCTTCCACTTGATATAAAACAATTTCATGTTCTTGATTCATTTATTTATCCTCTTATTTTATCTACTTATAAAACATATCATTTTAAGTTGCGCCGCCAGAGCCTTGTTATGTGCAAGTATCAGTGTGGGCTTATTAAGCTGCTGTATAACATTCGCCATGGTAAATGTCTTCCCTGATCCGGTTACGCCAAGCAACGTCTCGAACTGATTGCCTTCCTAAAAACCCTTTACCAATTTTTCAATAGCCTCCGGCTGATCACCGGTAGACTTGTATTCCACGCATGACAGCACCCAGGCTAAAGCCTGTATCTATTATACCGAACATCTGTTCTTATATCAAGTAAAAAACACGGCAGTTGTTCAAGTTTATTTATCCCCTGAACAACTGCCACTATACTTCAGCTCTTTGCTCACAACACCTACTATGCCACTAATTCGTCCCTCTCCAGACTTATCTCATAGCAGCCTTTCTCATCAACAGTCACCAGTATCCTCTCAAATCCCGTACAAAAACTAAGGATGTACAGATCACCTGCCCTTGAGATAACAGCCTCAGCATTCATCTTCGCCAGGTCTGCCATTGTGTCTTTAAGCACGCCCTCGCTGACTCTGATTATCTGTCGCTCCTTCTCCACCTGTCTGTCTTCCTTAAGTTCCTTATAATAAAGGAAGAGATTCTCCTCAAGCGCCTTTGACCTGCAATAGCATTTGTGAAAATAGCTGCTGATGATCATATAAAGCATGTATGCTGTCTCCTGCTGTCTGTGTGATGTCTTTTCAACAAATGAATATCTCATAATCGTTACCTCCATAATGAAAAAATAAACCTAAAATAAATCTACAAAACATCTGTCAATGTGTTATCAGAAGCTTCACCAACCAAACACCCTATAGGTGCCTGCTCCCCGGTCTGTCATTCTTCAGCCGACGACAGTCGCTGTATCCGCATTCTTTGCTGCCCCGGATACCGAGCAGATGCTTTATTCAGTTGTCAATTGCAATCTGGCCCATGCTCGAAGGGCAACAAAAAAAGAGTCATGATCGCAGACTTGTAGCGCTTGCTACTCATCATGTTTCCAAACTCTTCTACTTAAAATATGGTTTATTCAATTTTCATTATGGGTATCAGCAATTTGCTGATATACGCATAGTACCAAATACTCATACATATGTCAACAAGCTTTTTTTATGGTTGTTAAAACTGCATATTATTTCAAATTATATCTATACATATGAATTCTAGTACACATCAACGAAATGGATCTGCTGACAATTGTTGGATTCATTGATATGTATATTGAAATGTAAAACAATGAAAACACTGAAAGGAGAAAAAATACTATGCAGTAGGATTTGAATATTTTAATTAAAATCGGCTATTAAGTACAACTGCCGAAATTAATTAAATTTTTTGTTGTGGTTGGTATATAGTATAGTTAGAGATGCTTATATGATGAATGCTGACCTTATTACTGCTAATCGTTGATTATATAAGAAATACCAACTACTATAATATCGTTTATGTCAAACCAGAATTTCAAAATAATATCAGATTTTCCGTTTATATTTTTAAAAACACTTAATATAATTACATTATATACAATTAAAAACGTAATTTACGTTTTTAATTTGTGGAGATGAATATAAAGACTTCAAAAAATCTGGTAAGTGTTTCAAATGTAGCGTTGGCTACATTCTCACCCTGCTTTATCATTGAATATTTATGTCTTATTGTCAATTGCTATTCAGAATATCAATTCTTGATTTTAAAACCAACATATATTATTATACTCATAAGAAAGTAACTTACGATTCACTAAATTTTAAATTATTGTTCGGAGGTTTAATATGAGTCAGTTTTACTGCCGCGAGGATGAACTCAGAAAACTGAATAAACGATATGCCGATGATAAGTTTGAGTGCGTTGTCATATATGGCAGGCGGCGTGTTGGCAAAACAGCACTTATCAATGAATTTTGCAAGGACAAGCCGACTATTTTCTTCTCCGCTCTTAACACAACAGAGAAGGAAAATCTTAACGCCCTCTCAAAGTCAATCATGAATTTTGAGCGGCCGGATATGGAATCTGCACTTGAATTCAGCACTTACGATGCCGCATTGGATGAGCTGACAGCTCTTTCAAAAGAAAACCGTATTGTATTTGTCATTGATGAGTATCCATATCTTGCGAAAGCGAAACCTTCTATTTCTGCAATGCTGCAACACATCATTGATCACAAATGGACAGAGACCAGGATGTATTTGATCCTGTGTGGTTCTTCCATGAACTTTATGGAAAATCAGGTTCTTGGTAACGAAAGTCCTTTATATGGCAGAAGAACCGGTCAATTTAAGATAGAGCCTCTTGACTACAGAGAGACCGCTGTATTTCATCCATATTTATCATCAGAGGATAACGCCCTGATTTATGGGATTACCGGAGGAGTTCCACACTACATCAATAAACTGGATGTAAGAGATAGTATTGATGAAGCCTTATTGGAGAATTTATTTGACCGCTCCAGCTATCTTTACGAAGAGCCTGGAAATCTGTTGAAACAGGAACTCCGGGAGCCAGCCATCTATAATGCGATCATCAAAGCTATTGCAGACGGATCGTCCAAAATGAACGACATCAAGATGAAGGTTGGCGAGGAAAGCTCAGTCATATCGAAATATCTGAAAACACTTATTGATCTTGGAATTGTAAAAAAAGAAACACCTGTAACGGAAAAGCCGGGCAAGAAAACTATCTATCTGCTTGCAGATAATTTCTTCCGGTTTTGGTATAGATTTGTGCCTGTCAATATGAGCGTCATTGACTCAGGAAGAATCTCAAAGATCTATCCTCTTGCGGTAAAACAACATCTTTCTGAATACATGGGTCTGACATTTGAAAAAATGTGTCAGGATTACCTACTGTTTTATTGTGACAATCTTCCTATTGAACTATGCGATATTGGTCAATGGTGGGGAACCGACCCCAAAAAGAGGAAACAGATTCAAATAGACATTGTTGGCACTCCTGTCCAGGGTAATGACTATATCATCGGTTCATGCAAGTACAAAAATGAAAAAATTGGTGTTGATGATTTTAATCTTATCAGAGATTATGCAGAGGTGCTTGGAAAAGGCAACAACTATCACTATTATATCTTTTCCAAGGGAGGATTCACTGATGGTCTGCTTCAGGCACAGGATCGCGGAGAAGTTCATCTGATAACACTAGAAGATTTATACAGATAAACATAGCCTTTAGAATGTTTTATAATTAAACAACACCATACGTTTCGGCATTTTTCATAGTTATTACCGAAACGTAGGGTGTTTTAATTTACGAAGAATACCGAATCACATACCCGGTTTTCACAAAAACCTTATATACCCCTTATCGCATCCTTCATGCTCTTCACATAACCTCTCACATAAGGCACACAGTCCCTGCCGTACTGGGCGCACAGCTTGACGATGGCTGAACCGACGATGACACCATCTGACTTTTCCGCCATCTGCTTTGCCTGCTCAGGTGTGGATATTCCGAAACCTACAGCGCAAGGGATGTCCTTCGCCTTCTTCACCAGTCCGACCATGGCTCCTATGTCTGTGGTAATCTTGGTTCTGGTTCCGGTTACACCGAGTGATGACACACAGTATACAAATCCACTCGCATCATTTGCGATCATGGATATTCTCTCATGGGATGTAGGTGCGATGAGTGAAATGAGATCCACATCATACTGCTTGCAGATTCCGTCAAATTCGTCCTTCTCCTCGTAAGGAATGTCAGGAAGGATCAGCCCGTCTATGCCGATCTCCTTGCATGTGCTGATAAATCTCTCCGAACCGTAGGAGAACACGACATTTGCATATGTCATGAACACCATAGGTATTGTCACCTTCTTGCGGAGTTTTCTCACAAGGTCAAATACCTTGTCTGTCGTCACGCCGCCTGCAAGCGCTCTTATATTTGCGCCCTGAATGACCGGACCCTCGGCTGTCGGGTCTGAGAATGGGATTCCCAGCTCTATAAGATCTGCGCCGGCCTCCACCATTGCGTATACTATCTCCTCTGTCACATCCAGCGACGGATCGCCACATGTCACAAATGGTATAAATGCTTTTCCATGCTCAAATGCTTTTGCTATATTACTCATGAAGATCCTCCCCTCTGTATCTTGCTATGGCTGCAACGTCCTTGTCACCACGTCCTGATACATTGATCACTATTATCTTATCCTTGTCCATTGTAGGTGCCAGCTTCATGGCGTAAGCCACAGCGTGTGCGCTCTCTATCGCAGGTATGATTCCCTCGATCCTTGACAGATACTCAAATGCGTCAACTGCCTCGTCATCTGTGATAGCCACATACTCTGCACGTCCAATGTCGTGAAGGTATGCGTGCTCAGGTCCGATTCCCGGATAGTCAAGTCCCGCTGAGATAGAATATACAGGTGCGATCTGGCCAAATTCATCCTGACAGAAGTAGGACTTCATGCCGTGGAATATACCAAGCTTTCCGGTTGCGATAGTTGCCGCAGTCTCAAATGTATCAACACCTCTGCCTGCTGCCTCACAGCCGATCAGTCTGACGCTCTCATCAGGTATGAAATCATAGAAAGCTCCGATGGCATTTGAACCGCCGCCCACACATGCCATGACGACATCAGGAAGTCTTCCCTCCTTCTCCATGAGCTGTGCCTTGATCTCTTTACTGATCACAGCCTGGAAATCACGGACGATCTCAGGGAAAGGATATGGTCCCATGACTGAGCCGAGTACATAGTGTGTGTCATCAATCCTACTTGTCCACTCACGGAACGCCTCAGACACAGCATCCTTCAGTGTGGCTGTTCCGGTCTTTACCGGATGAACCTTTGCACCCAGAAGTCTCATTCTGTATACGTTGAGAGCCTGTCTGATCGTGTCCTCCTCACCCATGTATATCTCGCACTCCATGCCCATCATGGCTGCAACTGTAGCTGTTGCAACACCATGCTGTCCGGCACCGGTCTCTGCGATAACTCTTGTCTTGCCCATTCTCTTGGCAAGGAGCATCTGTCCGATTACGTTGTTGATCTTGTGCGCTCCTGTGTGGTTCAGGTCCTCTCTCTTGAGGTATATCTTCGCTCCGCCCAGATCCTTTGTCATTCTCTCTGCATAGTAAAGTCTGCTAGGTCTTCCCGCATACTCGTTGAGCATCTCTGTGAGTTCTCTGTTGAACTCCGGATCATCCTTATATTTCTTGTAAGCTTCCTCCAGCTCCAGCATCGCATTCATCAAAGTCTCTGGAATGTACTGTCCGCCGTGAACGCCAAATCTGCCTTTTGACATATGTTTTTCCTCCTGTTTCTTCTATATATATGCTACTTATGTTACTCGCCTCTAAGCTCTGCAAATAACTTCTTCTTATCGGGACTTCTCATAAATGTCTCGCCTATGAGCACCGCATCCGTTCCATTTGCCTTGAGCCTGTCTATGTCCTCTTTTGTCTTGATTCCACTCTCTGACACATACACCATCTTCTGATGAACGGAACACTCCACAAAGGGGTCAGGCACCCTATCACATTCTATATCACTTCTCACATCACAAACAGTATCGGTGCCTGACCCCTTTGCAGACTCCTTTGCAGTATCAGTGCCTGACCCCTTTGTGGAACCTTTTGTTGATTCCTTCAATGGGGAACGCTTTGCCGGCACCATGTCCGGTATCAGCTTTCTAAGACGGACGCTGTTCATGATGTCCACCGTGAATGTTCTGAGGTCTCTGTTGTTCACACCGATGATTCCAGCTCCGCAGGCTATCGCCCGTCTGACCTCCTCCTCATCGTGAGCCTCAACCAGAGCCGACATTCCAAGTTCATGCGCAAGCTGCAGGTATGACGCAAGCTGCTCGTCATCCAGTATGGCGCAAATCAAAAGCACCGCCGAGGCTCCTATGACCTTTGCCTCATATATCATATACTCGTCAACTGTGAAATCCTTCCTCAGCAGCGGTATATTTACCTCCTTCTTTATGTCCATCAGAAACTGATTGCTTCCCTGGAAGTAAAATGGCTCGGTGAGCACCGATATGGCTGAAGCTCCCGCCGCCTCGTATTCCTTTGCGATCTCAACATAAGGAAAGTCCGGTGCGATAAGCCCCTTGGAAGGCGATGCCTTCTTGACCTCACAGATAAACGATATTCCATCCGCCGCCAGATTGTCCCTAAATGGGAACTTACTATATGGGCTGCTGCCGTTATTCGTCTCTCTGGCAACTATATCAAATGCCTGTCTCTTTATCTTCTCAAGAGGAACTTTTTTCTTCTGCTCCGCCACACGTTCCTTTGTCTTTGCAGCTATATCATCTAATATCATCTCTTACCTCTCTATACAACTTTCTATCATAGTCTGTGATGAACCTTATCTATTCATTTGTCAAACGTACAAATGCCTCAAGTGTCTCAGCAGCCTTGCCACTATCGATCACGTCCTCTGCCACCTTGATTCCATCTGCTATGGAGTCCGCCTTGCCTGCGATGTAGATACAAGCTGCTGCGTTCAGGACAACTGCATTTCTCTTGGCTCCTTTGATCTTTCCTGACAGGATATCGCGGGTGATCTGTGCATTCTCCTCAGGACCGCCGCCCACCAGATCCTCCTTGCTGCATCTCTCAAATCCGAAATCCTCTGGCTTGATCTCGTACTTTGTGATCTCGCCATCTTTGATCTCTGCTACAGTTGTAGGTGCACTCATGGATATCTCATCCAGACAATCCTGTCCGTATACGACAAGTCCTCTCTTTACGCCAAGACCAACAAGTACAGGAGCCATCTGATCAACAAGCTCCTCCTTGTATACTCCCATGATCTGCATCTGAGCCTTTGCCGGGTTGGTGAGAGGTCCAAGGATATTGAATACTGTCGGTATTCCAAGTGCCTTTCTGACCGGACCTGCATATTTCATCGCCTTGTGATAAACCTGAGCAAACATAAAGCTCATGTTGCACTCAGCGAGAACCTTGCCCATCTTTTCAGGTGATATGGAGATATTTACACCAAGTGCCTCAAGGACATCCGCAGCACCGCTCTTGCTCGATACGCTTCTGTTGCCATGCTTTGCGATCGGTACTCCGGCCGCTGCTGCAACTATACCACTCGTTGTCGATATGTTAAATGAATTCGCACAATCCCCGCCTGTTCCCACGATCTCAAGAACATCTATTCCGTCATGTGGAAGAGACTCCGCATGGTCTCTCATTCCATTTGCACTGGCTGTTATCTCGTCAAGCGTCTCGCCCTTCATGTGAAGCGCTGTGAGATATCCCGCCGTTGTCTCCCCTGGCACCTGGCCGCTGAATATCTCATCCATGCTGGCATATGCCTCATCGTATGTAAGATTCTGTCCTGCTGCTACCTTCTTAAGAGTTTCCTGTATCATCGCCATATCCTCCTTATTTTGTCAGCAAATATGAAACATTTTTTGATCTCAAATGAATCTCAAACGAGTCTTAAATGATCCCATATCGCCATATTGTATATTTTCTGTATCTCCTAATCTATATCTAAGTGTCAATCCAATTTATATTCCCAGAAAATTTCTGAGCATTATCTTGCCCTTGGGTGTCAGTATCGACTCCGGATGGAATTGAACTCCATATACCTCATAATCCCTATGCTTTACGGCCATGATCTCGCCATCCTCCGTTCTGGCTGTGACCTCCAGACACTCAGGGAAATTCTCATCCGCTGCTGCCAGTGAATGATATCTGGCAACCTGTATCTTGCTCTGAAGTCCCCTGAACAATCTGCAGTTCAGATTCACATCAACCAGCGACATTTTTCCGTGCATGAGTTTCTTTGCATATGTGACTGTCGCACCATATGTCTCACAAATCGCCTGATGTCCGAGACACACGCCAAGGATTGGTACCTTGCCTGCGAAATATCTCACCGCATCCTCGCACATTCCCGCATCCGAAGGTCTTCCGGGTCCCGGTGAAATGATTATGTGATCCGGCTTCATCGCCTCGATCTCCTCACAGGTGTATTCGTCGTTTCTTATGACCTTTATATCCGGATTTATTGCCCCCACAAGCTGATACAGGTTGTAGGAGAAGCTGTCATAATTATCTATAAGTATTGTCATTTATTTTGTCCTCCTTATTTTTATTGTGCATGCGCATGAAAGGCGCTTCGCGCGGCGCACGCATTATCACAAGGAATCTCCCGCAAGCGGGTCCTCCTTATTTTTATTGTGCATGCGCATGAAAGGCGCTCCGCGCGGCGCACGCATTATCACAAGGAATCTCCCGCAAGCGGGTCCTCCTTATGATATATCCTGGCTCATGGTGAGAGCTGTCGTAACCGCCTTTGCCTTGTTGATACATTCCTGGAACTCATTTTCCGGAACACTGTCTGCAACGATTCCTGCTCCCGATCTGACAAATACCTTATCGCCCTTCCTGTAGGCAATCCTTATGGCTATACATGTGTCAAGGTTTCCTGTGAAATCTATGTATCCTATGGCTCCGCCATATATTCCTCTCTTGTTGTCCTCCAGCTCGTTGATAATCTGACACGCCCTGATCTTCGGTGCTCCCGAGAGGGTTCCTGCTGGAAGTACCGCATCCACGGCTGACAGCTCATCATACCTGCTGTCATCGATCTCTCCTTTGACCGTTGACCCGATATGCATTACATGTGAGTACCTCTGAACCTTCATGTACTGCTCAACCTCAACAGTTCCGAACTTGCTTATCTTACCAAGATCATTTCTTCCGAGATCCACCAGCATGTTGTGTTCCGCCAGCTCCTTCTCGTCCGCCATGAGTCCGGCCTCAAGTCTCATGTCCTCTTCCTTTGTCTTTCCCCTCGGTCTCGTTCCGGCAAGTGGAAATGTGTGGAGCACGCCATTCTCAAGCTTTACCAGAGTCTCAGGTGATGCGCCCGCAACCTCTATCTGGTCGCCACTGAAGTAGAACATATACGGCGAAGGGTTTGTGCTTCTAAGAACCCTGTACGTATTGAACAGTGAGCCCTCCATCTCAGCCTCAAGTCTGTTGGACAGAACCACCTGAAAGATATCTCCCTCAAATATGTACTTCTTTGCCCTCTCGACCATGCTGCAATACTTCTCTTTGTCGAATAGCGGTTTGAAATCACTCTTCATCCTAACCGGCTCTATCTCTGCCATCTCTCCATCCAGAATAAGCTTCTTCATATCTTCTATGTCAGCAAGTGCCTTTGCATATCCAGCTTCTATATCTGACGTATCAGCATTTGCAATGAGGATCAGCTTTGACTTGAAATTGTCAAATGCTATGACCTTGTCAAATAACATCAGATCCAAATCCTGAAATCCTTCATCATCCTCGGCATCGATCACCAGCTTCTTCTCACTGTACTTTATGTAATCATATGAGAAGTAACCGACAAACCCGCCTGTAAATGTTGGAAGTCCTTCTATCTTCGGACTTTTGTAATCCTTAAGTATCTCTCTGATGAATACCTCAGGATGAATATCGTCCGCTTCCTTTATTACATTTCCATCTATATCCTTGAGCTGAATGTGCCCATTCATGCATGTGACATCAAGCTTTGGATTGTAACCAAGAAATGTGTACCGACCCCACACCTCCTGATTCTCCACGCTCTCAAGTATGTAACAGTGCTCATTTGCCGCTTTCAGCTTTCTGAGTAAGTTGATAGGTGTGATCACATCCGATAACATCTCGCAACACACCGGAACCATCCTGTATCCGTCTGCCGCATATTTCTTTGCCTCGCTAAGTTCTGGTCTTATCATGTCTCATCCTCCTTGTTTTTGAACACTATCCTGCATTCAAGAAATTTCCCTGTGCTCATCTCTTTCGTATACGTCTTTCAGGCTGTCGTCAAAGGATCTGTCAAATGTCACATGTCTTTCTGCAAACTAAAAAAGCACCACAGGACATAAAAAAAATTCCTTATCCTACTAACATTAGGACAAGAAATCTAATCTCCTGCGGTGCCACCTAATTTCATCAATAAATAAAAAAAATATATATAAATAATTCTATATATTTATATATATCGATGCCCTCGACCATATACAACCATATATGTACCTGCTATAACGGTAGGTCTCCGTCTCCCCTACTTGATCTTCAAATCTTTCGGTTCGCCCTCACAAGTCCATTCACCTGCACTCCCATCGCTGCAATCACACCACCTGCAACTCTCTGAACATGTTATATGCCGCTACTTCTCTTGATCAACGGTTTATCTTATATCTGTAACCATAATGCGCTTTCCTAGTAAATTTGTCAAGAATAAATTTTCAAGTTTTTTATCTGGCCATGCGGGTCACTTGCGTTTCTTTGTCACTATTTTTGTCACATATTGTTGCACACACCTGATTTCCATAAAATTATTATATCATTATGAAAGAGAGGAAATTCTATGAATTATTCAATCAGAAACAAACAAACCATCAGACAGTGGCGATTTATCCCAGCTTGCATCGCCATCTCTATGTGCCTGCTTTTATTCTTTACACTGAATGTACAGGCAGCCTACACCTATGTAACAGGAGGATCTTCCAAGGGCGCAGCAACATACATGTCCATAGGTCCTGAATATGCAACAGAGATAAGTGGATCAGACGACGTCTACTTCAAGTTTACGACACCTGCGCAGAAAGGATATTTTGATTTCTATGCAAAGAACAATGATGTGGCATGTAGCGATTGGGACGACGATCGTTATGTACACTTTACATTAACCACAGCTCTCAATGAACAGATTGCTGATCTTGCATGTAAAGAAAACAATGATAACAGCTGCAATCTGCAGTTAGAGCCATCCACAACCTACTATTTAAAGATCCAGAATATGCACAATTCCGACGATATTTCAAGTATATCTGGCTATGTAAAATTCAAATTAACATACACAGCAGACACAGAAGCAGATTCCAAGAATACAGCAAAACTCGTTTCTCTGGACAAAAAGAATCTTGGAAGTTACGACGGACTCGGTGACGAAGATTACTTCAAGTTCAAAACAGGCGCATTCAAATCATACATATTTAAATCATCAAACATCAATGTGCATACTCATTCCTGGGATACTGACAGGCAGTTCAAATTCGGCATATATTCATCTATCAATGAGGAAATATATGTCAACACATGTGCTTATGGAGAGAATGCATCAAACACCGTAACTCTTCAGCCTAACACCGTATACTATATTAAGGTCTGGAATGCACAATACGATGACTCCTACGGCGGAACAGGCAACTATTCATTCTCCATTTCACCAATCCGCACACCGCTGACAAAGGCTAATGTATCATATGCAAGTATCAAGACCTACACTGGTAAAGCCATCCGCCCAGCGGTATCTGTTTCATACAACGGCAAGAAGCTTGCATCTGGCAAAGACTACACTGTATCATACATCAATAACATAAAGCCAGGTGTTGGATACATAATCATCAAAGGTTGTGGCAGCTACACTTCAACCTTAAAATGCTCATTTACTATCAAGCCTCTTACTGAAAAGATTGCAAGAATGTCAAGCCCATCTTCAGGCAAGATTGCTGTTATATACAGAAAACAGAACTACGTGACAGGATACCAGATTCAGTATTCCAAGCAGGCAAATTACAGGTATTCCAAGACATACGTAACCCAAAAGAACACTGCCGTTCTCAGAGCGGACAGAGGATACAAATATTATGTAAGGGTTAGAAGCTACGTAAAAAGTGCCAATAGAGTTACCTACGGATCATGGAGTGCGTCAAAAGCAGTTTATGTAAAGAGATAGCCTTTTCCCGAATAGTTTTATAAAATACGATATTATAAACAAATATCTGCATATCATATATGCATAAATAAACTCCCTGTTTTGTCATTAGTCCATTATCTGACGGTCGAGGCAAAACAGGGAGTTTTTTGTGACAGTACTGTCCCCATCACACAATTTTATACTTTCTTTATTATTTGCAGATTGACTACACCACCCAACTGAAATATCCTATACATTAGGCTTGGGGATGGAAGGATCAGGCACCTCCATCCCCACGATGAAAGTCAAAGGGGTCAGGCACCTCCGTCCCCACGATGAACGATAAAGTTTTCAGCGGATTTTATAAAGTTATCAACATTAAGGAGCAGTTATGAACACAAGTACAACTTCCTCAAATTCCGAAGAGAGGATGGGCACGGCACCGATATTTAAACTTATGCTCTCCATGGGCATTCCAACATTTGTGGCGCAGCTCATCAATCTCTTATACAACATAGTGGACAGAATATACATAGGACATATCCCCGAGGTAGGCGCAGCATCCCTCACCGGAATCGGACTGTGTCTCCCGATCATCACCCTTGTAAGTGCATTCAGCGTGTTCGTGGGCGCGGGCGGAGCACCTCTGGCTTCCATCGCTCTCGGTAAAGGCGACAGAGACAAGGCACAGCGCATCCTATCAAATGGCGTAACCCTGCTCATCATATTTACAGTTATTGTTATGGCTGTCATCTACACATTGAAGAAACCTCTTCTGTATTTCTTCGGAGCAAGTGACGCCACCTATCCGCATGCCGATGACTATCTGAGCATTTACCTTATAGGCACGATATTTGTCATGATCACCACCGGTCTGAACACATTTATCACAGCCCAGGGACAGTCAAAGACCGCCATGTTTTCTGTGCTCATAGGAGCCATATTCAACATCATCCTCGATCCGATATTCATATTTGCACTGAACCTCGGAATCAAAGGTGCCGCCATAGCAACCGTCATATCCCAGGCGATAAGCGCGACTTGGGTTATCAGATTTCTGACATCCGACAAGGCTAGTCTTCGCATATCAGCGCAGATGATGCGCCCACAAGGCAAGTTGATCCTGTCAATTGCAGCTCTCGGTGTGTCACCATTTATCATGCAGGTCACGGAGAGCCTTATAACCATCGTGTTCACACATGGACTCCAGAAGTACGGCGACGACCTGTACGTGGGATCGTTTACCATACTTCAGAGTATCATGCAGATTATATTTATCCCGATGAGCGGCTTCTCACAGGGAGTCCAGCCCATCATCAGCTACAACTACGGCAAGGGCAACGTGAACAGAGTGAAGAAGACATGTACCATACTGATAACCATGTCCATCATAGTGTCATTTGTCCTAGCTGGGGCCGCATTCCTGTTTCCGTCTGTGGCAGCCGGAATATTTACCTCGGATGAATCCCTCAAAGCACTCTGTGCAAAGGTTCTTCCGATATACATATTTGGAATGATGTTCTTTGGCATACAGAACGGATGTCAGCAGTCTTTCATATCCATGGGACAGGCAGGCAAATCCCTTATATTTGCACTGCTTAGAAAGGTCATACTGATAATCCCGCTTGCGATCATCCTTCCGTATTGCACCCACTCGGTCATGAGTATTTACTACGCCGAGCCTATCAGCGACATAGTGTCCGCATTCTCATGCGGTGCAACATTCCTGCTGACATTTAAGTCTATGATGAAGGGCGCAGGGAAGAAGTAGTTATATCAGAATACTAAATAGCAAGTATAGTTGCGTACTATATTTGTAAATGGTTAGACAGCGATAACGATGACTATTAGACTAAACGGATGCTCTACCGCACAAAGAAAAGAACCCCCAGTAGCTGCAACTACTGGGGGTTTGTGTATCCAAACGGACACTAATCTCTTTTTTCTGACAACATAATATCAGTTGCCTTTAATAATTTCAATATTACATATCTTTCTTTTCAGCAGCACAACTCCCACCACGCACGACACAATCTCCGTGATCGGGAACGCCCACCATATCAGTGATACATCCGCCTGACCGCCCCTGACCAGAGCCGCAAATGCTCCGGCAAGCGGCAGGATTATTATTAACTGTCTGAGCAGCGATATCACCAGTGATTCCACTCCTCCCTCAAGGGCCTGATATATTCCCTGAAATGCAACATTTACCCCGGCAAATACGAAACTTAAGGAGATTATCCTCATGGCGTCTATAAAATACGCTCTGGACTGTCCCGCATTGAAAAGTCCTGCAAATGCAGCGGGAAACAGTTCTGTCACAGCCATTCCAAACACCATCAGCAAGATCGTGTAGATTATTCCATACTTAATCGCTTCATTTATCCTCTTCCTGTCACCCATTCCATAGCTGTACGCCGTGATAGGGGTGATCGCATCCCTGAGTCCAAATGCAAGAAACAATACAAACTGCTGAACCTTGTAGAACAGGCCATATGCAGTCTGCGCCGACTGGTTAAACTTGAGAATGAGATTCAGCGCGTATACCATGATGGACATAAGTGCCTGGGCTATGATAGCCGGAAGTCCTATGGCATATATTCCCCGGATGATTCTCCAGTCAGGCTTCATGTATGCACATCCATGTTCAAATTCCTTATTCAATCTCAGATGGAACACACACAGCAAAGCTGCAGACGCTATCTGTCCTATGATAGTCGCATAGGCGGCTCCCCTGACTCCCATCTCAGGAAATGGTCCTACTCCGTATATGAGAAGCGGATCAAGTATGATGTTTATGACAGCTCCCATCACCTGCCCTATGGTCGAATACATAGATCTGCCTGTTGCCTGAAGCAACTTCTCAAACAACGAGAAGAATATTATTCCAAATGAATACACACAGCATATTCTTAGATAATCCACAGCCATCTCTGTGACCTGCGCATCCATTGTCTGTGAGACTATATAAGCCCTCACTCCAAATATTCCAAATACCAGACACACCACATATATCACGGCGCCAAGAAACAGACTGTTGCCGGCTACATTTGCGGCTCTTTCTTTGTCACCCTGACCAAGGGTTCTTGCGATGAACGCATTTGTGCCAACTCCTGTACCTATGCCCAGAGCAACAATGAGCATCTGCACCGGAAATACCAACGTGAGGGCATTTAAGGCGGCCTCACTTCCAGTCTTCATATTTCCCACAAATGCGCTGTCTACGATGTTGTACACCGCCTGAAGCGCCATGGAAAGAATCATCGGAATTCCCATCTGGATCATTAATCTTCTAACCGGCATATCCTTCATCTTATTATTTTCTTTACTTTTTTCTTTGTTCTTGTCTTTGTTCTTGTCTTTTTCTTCCACTTTTCAAACTCCTTTCCCAAAACAAAAAAATGCAGCTATCCGCATAAGTTAGTTGGACTTACGCTGAATAGCTACACACTAGAAAATTATTTATATACACATAAAAAGCGAGTGACAAAACTGGATTTACGCAATCTTTGCCACTCGCTTTCGATGTGTATTATACTTTCTGTTTTTGAAAAAGTAAAGTTCTAAAATTTATAATGGGCTGAAGCAACTGTCAATTACACTCTGGAAATCTGTGTCTCCAAGTGATTCTATAACAATCGTAGCCTCATATTTTCCATCATCAGATCTCACAATGATATTGGCGATAGAATAGTCCATATTTGCAACCTGCGCTGATGCATAACACATATAATGCTTCTCGCCAAATATCTCGCACTCCGAATAATCTGACTCAATGTCACCAACCTCAACACCTGCCTGCTCATATGTAGTTCTTATGATATTTTCAAGCTCACTCTGGTTTGCCTTAACTATAGACTTCTCATCAGCCCATACATCATATCCATAGTTTCCGCCGCCCTTTGGTGATTTTACTCTTATCAGAATATAATGTGTTCCATCATTTGCGCTGAAATCAAAATCTGAGCTTGTAGTAAATGAACTGTCAACGTTCTCCAGTGCTGTCTGGATTGCATCATCGCTGTTGGAAGCTTCAACAATATCGCTCACATCTGTGGAGCTTGCAGAATTACTTCTGTCAACAAGAGTGTACTCATCTCCAAGATCTACCTGAAAGCCAAAATACTCATTCTTATATCCCGTCTCTGTATACTCACCTACTATTGAAGCGTCTGCCTCACTTTTCTCTGTATCATCCTCGGATTCTTTGTCCTCGGTATCCTCTTTTGTGATAATATCACTGTCGTCATAATCTTCTGTATCTTCATAATCCTCTGTGTCATCATAATCTGATACATCTTCTGTGTCATCTGACTCAGATGAAATCTCAGGCAGGAATCCGGACTCAGTTGTGACCTCTGCAGTTGTCCTTTCTGATGAATCTTTGTCACCACAGCCGGTCAGCATGAGTCCCATCATCATCGCTGCCACTACCACATAAGTGGTTCCCTTTTTCATATAAATATCCTCCTATGTAAAAATTAACATTGAGTCCATTATATGAAAACGCACTTATAATACAAGATATTAATAGTTGCAAGGCCCGCAACCGATGGTTGCAGGCCTTGATTTTACTTACTTTTTTAGATGCAATTACAAACGTCCACCATACTTGTCAGCCATAGCCTTGATCTCAGGCTGATTCAGAATCTCGCCGTGTGCGATAGGTGAGTATGCCTCCACCTCAATACCATTTTTCTGACAATACTCCACCAGTTCAAGTGGTGTGTTGCTGATATGGAGAAAATTCTACACTATGGAGTTTGCTCCAAGGCAAGCGTTTTTTTGATATATCATAAATATTTTTTTGCAAATTAAAAGCAGACCCTGTATCACAACTTTATGTGATACAGAGTCTGAAAATTTACCTGGTTCTTAATGTAGAATATGTATAGTATGTTCTTGAAGCAATATACTGCTTACCATTAACCTTTACTACAGGCAAAACATATACTGCAAAATTCTTCCATGTCTTAAGACCTTTTATATAATATGCATTTGACTTTGCGCTTATTTCCTTCTTTGCCCAATGACCGCTGTCTACAATCCCTGAATCTCTGCTTACATAAACTCTGTATTTTACAGCATTTGCAACCCTTGGCCATGTAACCTTCACCGTATTATTTCCTACATAATCCATTCCAACAGCCGCCTGTGGAATAACAGTAGTCATTCCTGTCCACTTGCTATAGCATACGATTCCATTATTTTTGATATAAGCTCTGATTCTTGTCTTAAAGCCTTTATTCTTCATCAATTTATAATTTTTTGATGATACAAGACTATAGTATGTATTCGTTGTTTTTACTGAAGCAATTTTCTTTTTTCCATCCACGGTATAGAATTCTATCTGATATCCATCCGGATATGTCTGATCCTTAGAATTGCGATCCCATCTGAGCATCGGCTTATTGTTGGTCTTACTGTTAGTCTCCCATGTAAGATTCGCAAGTGAAGCCTTTGCAAATCCAACAGGTGACGATGGTGACGAAACAACATCATATTTTGTTGCCGAATATGACTTCGCAACAAATCCTGTTCTTGACTTTCTGAACGATATAACATTTACATCATATTTCTGACCACTTGAAGCCTTTAACTTTATCGAGTTTGTTCTGACAGACGTGTGCTTTACACTACCGTTATTTCTTTTTTCTATTATATATCCTGTAGCGCCCTTTACTGCTGACCACTTGATCGTAGCTGACGTACTTGTTCCGTCTGTCTGTTTAATTGTCGATTCTTTTACTTCCTTAGGTGCTGTCACCACCTGAAAAGGAGCACTCGTGGCGATCTCAACATCATCATAATATGAATCCTTGATGTATGTGACTACCTTTACATAATATGTTGAACCGGCATTAAGATCATATATCGTCTCATCAGCATATGATGATGCGAAATCATACGAAACATAATACTGTCCATTTTCACTTGTGGAATAGTATACCTTATAGTATTCCTGTGCTGATGAATTACTGCTCCATTTAATCTCCACACTGTCCTGTGATCCTGATACCTGCTTAATATTCGTAGCTGCTGCTGATGCCGTGATCGACATTGCAAATATCATAACGAACATTATTGCAAGAAATAACAGTGATCTTCTTAATGTTCTATCTCTTCTCATAATCCTCTCCTCTTTTCTATTGAACTACAAAACCTTGTGTTATTTATATTATAATATCATATTTTAAATCAAGCAACCGGCCGTCAAAATAAAAATATTTCTATCATATAAAATCTGATAATACGCCTTCTCCTATCTCTTTCAGGCATTCAATCTTACGATTAAACTCGTTCGTCTTGAGTGACAATCTTTCTCTGACGTCCTTTATCTTTCCTGATTCAGTATTTGCAATTCCATTACATATCTTCTTGTCCTTGTTTGACATCTCAGACCATACCTTGCCATACAGCTTCGCTGCAAATCCCTGAAGCATGTCACGATCAGGATTTAATTCTATAACTATCCAATCCTTTTCGTTCTTGAAATGCTTTGATATATCTGTAAGCATTACCGTCTTGCCGCTTCCCCTGACACCGGTAATCATATATATCTGCTGATTTAATAGTGCCGCTGAAAAAGATTCTATTATTTCATTTGTCTGTGTCAGCCTCGATATAAAGGCAGAGCCTTATATTTTTTTCTTTGAAAAATATCTACTTAAGATAATTTGATTTCAGATATCTAATCCTCCATGCAGCAGTTTTTATGACAAAGTCATATCTCCATCCTTAATCCAGCCAAGCTTTCTCACCACCATATTGATGAGTGGACAGAGAACTGCAGGAAGTACAAATGAGATGAGGATCAGACCAACCCAGTCCATAGCTGTGACCGCTGACTTGCTTCCCGCCTCGATATCATTCATCCAGCCTGTGTATACTCCGATCTGTCCAACCAGACCACATGTACCCATACCTGATGATACAGGAGTTCCGTTCATCTGAAGCTTGAACAGACATGTTGCAAGAGGGCCTGTGATCGCAGAGGTAACTATAGGTGCAATCCAAATTCTTGGATTCTTTATGATGTTGCCCATCTGGAGCATTGATGTTCCGATTCCCTGTGAAACCAGTCCGCCCCACTTATTCTCTCTGAATGACATAACCGCAAAGCCAACCATCTGTGCACAACAGCCCGCCACAGCAGCACCACCGGCCAGTCCTGTGAGTCCGAATGCTGCACATATCGCAGCTGATGATATAGGAAGTGTAAGAGCCACACCGACGAGAACTGATACGGCAATACCCATCCAGAACGGCTGGAGGTTTGTAGCCAACATAATGAGGTCTCCGACCTTCATGGCTATGGCACCAAGTGTAGGTGCAAGAAGAGCAGACACAGCCACACCGCTTCCGATGGTTACAAGAGGTGTAACTAGTATATCTATCTTTGTCTCCTTTGAGACAACCTTTCCAAGCTCAGTTGCAATAACTGCAATAAAATAAACTGCCAGAGGACCACCTGCGCCGCCCAGCGCATTTGCCGCAAATCCAACTGTTATCAGTGAGAACAATACGAGCTGTGGGGCCTTAAGTGCATATCCTATAGCCACCGCCATCGCAGGTCCTGCCATTGCAGATGCGAGACCTCCAACTGTATAATCTGTTCCATTCACGGTTGCGACAACCGCTTTGAGAAATCCTACACCAAACTGATTGCCAAGTGTGTTCAGGATAGTTCCGATCAGCAGAGTACAGAACAATCCCTGTGCCATGGCACCCAGGGCATCTATTCCGTATCTCTTGACACTGAACACGATATCCTTCTTTTTCAAGAATCCTTTTACCTTTTCCATCATTCTTCTCCTTATTGAAATTATACTGCTGTCAATTACTTCAATTTCTCAAGTATACCCAGTGTATACCTCCATGTTCTCTGTACACTGGCAACATCCATAGACTCCCTGATGGTATGGATATTTTTCATATCCGGGCCAAATGATACGCAGTCCAGACCAGGCAGCTTACCGGCAAAAAGACCACACTCCACTCCGGCGTGAAGCGCCTGTATAACAGGCTTTCTTCCATACTGTTCTTCAAACACATCTACCATAATTTCTCTGAGAGGAGAATCATGTCTGTACTCCCACGCTGGATAATCTCCCTGGATTTCAAGACTTCCACCTGCCACAGACATCAGGCATTCAAGCTGCGATATCAGATTCTCTTTCTCAGACCTCACGCTGCTCCTCACAGAGAAGCTTGCCATCACCTCATTTGCCGATGTCTGAAGAATTCCCAGATTGAGAGACGTCTGAACAAGTCCCTCTATATCATTGCTCATCTTCTGAACTCCATTTGGCATAAGCATTAGGCTTGATATAACTCTGTCTTTAGATTCAGCTGTCATGACCCGCATATCCGCATTCTCACTTATATCGATCAGCACTTCCAGTTCAGGATCCGTGGCCTCATATTCATGCTTCATCACTTTGTGAATCTTTTCCACCGCCGCCGTAAAGTTATCCACATTCTCAGCAGTTATCCCCACAAATGCTGTCGCCTGCTTAGGAATTGCGTTGTCCTTTAAACCTCCATCCACAGATATAAGTCTGAAATCCACATCTCTTCCTACTATATATAATAGTCTTGCAAGCTGTTTGTCTGCATTTGCACGCTGCTTGTTGATCTCAACGCCCGAATGGCCACCCACAAGACCGGTCACAGTGACCTTTGCCATAAACATATCTCCAGCGCTATCCACTGTGGCAATATCTTCGTACTCAACAGGAATATGACATATAGCACATGCGCCGCCTGCGCAGGATACCAGAAGATATCCCTCATCCTCCGAATCAAGATTCAACATAGTCTTTGACTTCAGTTCGCTGCAGTCGAGGGCAGCCGCACCCAGCATTCCGATCTCCTCATCCACAGTAAACACGCACTCAAGAGGAGGATGCGATATATTATCGTCATCCATTATTGCCAGCGCAAATGCCACGGCAATTCCGTCATCTCCGCCAAGAGTTGTCCCATCAGCAGAGATCACTCCATCTTCCAGTTTAAGACGCAGTCCGTCTTTTGAAAAATCTATTTCACAATCATGGTCCTTCTCGCACACCATGTCCATATGCCCCTGAAGCATGACGGGCGCACTGTTCTCATATCCCGGCGTCCCATCCTTGAAGATGATCACGTTGTTCTTCTCATCCTGTATATATCTCAGATTCCTGTCCCCTGCAAAACGAACCAGGTAATCACTTATCCTCTTTGTGTCCGAAGATCCATGTGGTATCCCACATATTTCCTCAAAAAATTTAAAAACGCCTTCTGGCTGAAGTCCGGATAAAACGCCCATAATAAAACCTCCTGCTTACTCAACATATTATTTTAAGTATATCCCACACACCAACATTTTTTCAACCTGTGCATGTATTAACTACTTTTTACCACTTTGATTTTACTAGTAAATTTAATAGTGCTTTTGCTTTCATTGATTTACACAACTTACATGATATATAATATTAAGTAACGCAAATGCGTAATTTTTATACCGCCGTCATGAAAATTCTGTCGGTGGAAGATTGGAGAGCTATATGTCAGACAACTGTACACACGACTGCAGCAGCTGCGGTCAGAACTGCTCAAGCAGAACAGAGCCACAGAGCCTTATCATCAAGCCTCATCCCGGCTCACATATAAAACATATCATTGCTGTGATAAGCGGCAAGGGAGGCGTCGGCAAATCCTCCGTCACCTGCCAACTTGCAGTTCTCATGCAGCGCATGGGATTCAAGACAGCTATTCTGGATGCAGACATTACAGGACCTTCCATTCCCAAAGCATTTGGCACACATAAAATGCCAGAAGCTGAAGGAGACTACCTGTATCCTGACGAGACATCCACAGGCATCAAGATCATGTCCGTAAATCTTCTTCTGGACAGCGAGACAACCCCTGTTCTCTGGAGAGGCCCGATAATTGCAAATTCAGTAAAACAATTCTACTCAGACATAATCTGGGGAGATATCGATTATATGTTTATCGACTGCCCACCTGGAACCGGTGATGTTCCACTCACGATCTTCCAGTCTATCCCTATAGACGGAGTGGTCGTTGTCACCACACCGCAGGATCTTGTCTCAGTCATAGTAGGCAAAGCTGTCCACATGGCAGACAGCATGAACATCCCAGTCATCGGAATGGTTGAAAATATGTCATACTTTATATGTCCAAACTGCAGCGGCAAGCACTATATATTTGGACACAGCAGGCTTGAGGAAGTCATGAAGGAATTATATATAGGAAACGCAATACGTCTCCCTATCAACCCGGATCTTGCAGATCTCATGGATCACGGTCATATAGAAGATATGGCAGACAACAAAGACCTCCAGGAAATGGCCGACCTGATCAGCACATTTGACCCGGATGCCCTGTAAGTTCCAAAATAAGGAGAAGTTTTCATGGATATTCAGAAGATATTTGAAAAATGCATATTGTGTCCAAGAAATTGTGGTGTAAACCGCCTTCAGGGGCGCAATGGAGCCTGCCATACATCAGACAAATTGAAAGTATCCAGAGCTGCTCTTCACATGTGGGAGGAACCCTGTATCTCAGGCGAACATGGCTCGGGTGCAATCTTCTTCTCCGGCTGTGCCCTGGGATGCTGTTTCTGCCAGAACAGAGATATATCAAATGGAATTGCCGGAAAGGAAATAACGACGGAGAGACTTTGTAATATTTTCTTTGAACTAAAAGACAAGGGTGCAAACAATATCAATCTTGTGACCCCAGATCACTATATTCCTCAGATACTATCTTCCATAGATATGGCAAAACACAGAGGATTTGACCTTCCATTTGTATACAACTGCAGCGGTTACGAGACAAAAGATATGATCAGATCACTCGATGGCTATATAGATGTATACCTGCCGGATTTCAAATTCATGTCACCGAAACTTTCGTCCAGATACAGCAACGCTCCCGACTATTCTGACCACGCAAAAGAATCCATTGCTGAGATGGTCAGACAATGCGGTGGTTCTCATATGTATTTCAACGATGACGGAATCATGCAAAAAGGAGTTATCGTCAGACATCTGCAGCTTCCGGGCTGCATAGAGGACTCAAAGGCTGTCATAACATATCTATATGATACATATGGTGATTCGATCTATATCAGCATAATGAATCAATACACTCCTATGCCCGGTATCGCTGACAAATATCCTGAGCTTAACCGCAAACTAACCGCAGAAGAATACGATAAGCTGGTAGACTACGCCATAGATATCGGTGTTGAAAATGGATTTATACAAGAAGGTGAAACAGCCAGTGAGAGTTTTATTCCGGCATTTGACAATGAAGGTGTGTAATCTGGAAGCATATATATAAGATTATAAATATATAAAGATAATAGTTATAAGTCATTGTATGTCAAAACATAAAACCTGTGATAGAACTTGCTTCTACCACAGGTTTTATATTTCTTCATATTTATATGATTTATAAACTTGTCAGGTGTAAATCATATTGTGACATAAATTGTATTGATATAATTATAATACTTATACACAAAGAAAATGGATCAGCCACAACTAATTGCAGTCAATCCATCTTGAAGTGGGCCGCCGGGGGCTCGAACCCCGCACACCCTGATTAAGAGTCAGGTGCTCTACCAAATGAGCTAGCGGCCCGTGTTTTATTGGTTTGTTGTGTTGTCTCCGTCACAACAATATGGAGTATATAACATATTCAGAAAGAATGCAAGTGTTTTTTTTATTTTTTTCAAAAAAATTTTTGACAGCTTATCAAATACTATTTTGCTATGGATTTAAGCCATTTTGTTTGAATATCATTTTTTGCTATGTTATTATAAAACATAGTTTAAAATCAGATTATATCATTAATATTATTTCATTAATAAACGGAGATTACTATGAGACTTAGAAATGTTAAGGGATCTAGAGAAACTATTGCGGCAAATGATTATGTTGTCCACGAAGAAACTTCTATAAAAGGGCACTGGCACAGTTTTTTTGGCAATGACAATCCCATACATATAGAGATAGGAATGGGAAAAGGTCAGTTCATCATGGAACTTGCCAGGCGAAATCCAGACATCAACTATCTTGGAATAGAAAAATATTCCAGCGTACTTGTAAGAGCAATTGAAAAAAGAGAACAGGAACCGGATCTTCAAAATCTGTTCTTTATCAGAATGGACGCCGAGTACATTACAGATGTATTTGACAAAGATGAGGTTGACCGCATATATCTGAATTTTTCAGATCCATGGCCAAAAGACAGACATGCAAAACGCCGTCTCACATCCACTCATTTTCTTGGATTATATGATCAGTTTCTTGCACCTGAAGGCAGAGTTATTTTTAAAACTGATAACCGTGGGTTATTTGATTTTTCACTTGAACAGGTACCTGAAGCAGGTTGGATCCTTGAAAACTACACCTATGACCTTCACCACTCAGAATATAACGAAGGCAATATCATGACGGAATACGAGACAAAATTCTCCGCAATGGGAACACCTATCAACAGATTGGTGGCTTATAGGAATAAAAAATAAACACATAACGCTATATCAGGTATTTCATAATAGCTGAATTCCGGATAATAATGAAATGCAGAGGAATGGCATTGTATCAGCTAATAACATAATTAGATTATATGTATATGTGTTTCTTCTATATTAATGTATTTTCAGCTATACTTTTTTATCTCATTTGTTGACACATAGATTTACGTATACTACAATGAAAAATACGGGAAAGGAGTAATGTCATGGACAACACATCTATAGAAAGTCTTAAACTTGTTCGCAGCACAAATCAGGATCTGCTGAACTATTTTAATGATTCATATATAAGCAAACTTGAGCAGGTACAGTCTCTCAAGACAGAGGAATTTGAGCTTAAAGCCAAGATAGACCAGCTCCTTAAAACATTGGATGTATACTCCTTTAAAACCAGCACAGGACACAACGTATTTTCCCCATTTTCGACGAGCACAACCTCTCAGCAGGAAAAAGCAACCCAGATAGAGGCACAGCTCAGAGAGCTCCAGGATATACAGTCCACGCTGCATATTCAGATCAAAGAAGAGGAAGAAGAAACCGATCTTCTCAAAAAGAGGATCAACAGTCTTTCAACTTCCAACAGGCATCTCGATGAACTGCTGTCAGAGGCCACGGAAGAAGTTTCCACAATCAGTGAAGATACAACGGATAGCGATACTCATCCTGAAAGTGATGAGCCACCTGTTAATCACGGTCTGAACATACTTCGTCTCCAACAGTATGAAAGAAAACAGCTTGCAGATAAGATACAGAGTGATATAACAGATGTTCTGGATTCCAATTTTCACAAACTGGAGGTTCTCTCATGGCTGATACGCTCAGATATTAACAGAGCAAAAGTCACCCTCGAAGAACTTACAACTTCCACCTCCAAACTGGCAGATCACGTAGATGAAATAGCAACTTCGCTTACAAACGAAGTTGATTCTGAAGAGCCTGTATGGACTTTACTTGAAAAACTTGTCCAGAATTATAAAGACGAACATCCTGAATGTGACATTTCATCAGATATAGACTGTACGGATTATGCAATCAACATTCCGGATATTGTGTCCACACAATTGATAATAATAATTCAGGAATTGATGAACAACATATTTACTCATTCCAACGCAAACAAGATAGTCATCAAGATATATCTCAGCAGTCGCCTGGTTGATGTATATATAAATGACAATGGTGTTGGCATAGACAGCAACTATTCAGACGAAAGTCCATGGTATAGTGGACTTCACAAAATCAAAGAAATCATTTATCTTCTCAACGGTACATTCAAGATTGATGGAGATATAGTCAGTGGAACAAATGTAAGATTTTCATTTCCACTAGAATAATTATAAAGGATTAATATCATGAAAGAAAAAATTGCAGAACTTATATCAAAATATGTAGAAGGTGTTGATATCTCTGATATCATGGCGTCCATAGAGATTCCACCACGCCCGGATATGGGTGATTTCGCATTTCCATGCTTCAGACTTGCAAAGGTAATGCACAAAGCTCCAAATATGATAGCAGCAGATATCAAAGACCAAATTGGCGCTATAGACTTTATCGAAAAAATAGAAGTTGCAGGAGCATATCTCAATTTTTATATAAAGAAAGAAATCTTTGTAAGGACAATGATTGAAGCCGCTAATTCAGATAATTTTGGATCATCCGACATGGGTGAAGGAAAGACAATCTGTATCGACTACTCATCACCTAACGTTGCAAAGAATTTCCATGTTGGACATCTTAGAACCACTATCATAGGTAACTCACTTTATAAGATTCACTCCAAACTTGGATACAATGTTGTCAGGATCAATCATCTTGGTGACTGGGGAACACAGTTTGGTAAACTTATTGTTGCATACAAATCATGGGGTTCAAAGGAAGCCGTTGAAAAGGACGGTATCTCTGAGCTGATGAAACTATATGTAAAATTTCATGAAGAAGCAGACAAAAATCCTGAACTTGTAGATGAAGCAAGAGCATGGTTTAACAAGATGGAGAACGGTGACGAGGAGGCTCTCAGTATCTGGCAGTGGTTCAAGGATATAAGCCTTGTTGAATACAAGCGAACCTACGAACTTCTTGGAATGGATTTTGATTACTATCTCGGCGAAAGCTTTTACAGAGACAAATGTCAGGCTGTGGTTGACAAGATCAAAGCTGCAAACCTTCTCAAAGAAAGCGAAGGAGCAATGATCGTAGATTTGTCAGAATATGATATGGCACCATGTATCATTACAAAGAAAGATGGAAGTTCAATATATGCAACCCGTGACCTGGCAGCTATATTCTACAGAAAAGAGACATACAACTTCTCCAAATGCTTATACGTAACAGGTCAGGAACAAAAGCTCCATTTTGCTCAGGTATTCAAAGTAGTTGAGCTTCTTGGAAATGAATGGGCAAAAGACCAGCTTATTCATATTCCTTATGGACTTGTAAGTCTTGAAGGTGCAAAACTTTCCACAAGAAGCGGAAATATCATTTATGCAGAAGATATTCTCAAAGACGCCATCGCAAAAAGTCTTGAGATCATTACAGAAAAGAGTCCAAATCTTCCAGATAAAGAAGATGTTGCCAAGAAAGTTGGTGTTGGCGCAGTATTATTCAATGACTTGTACAACCAGAGAATCAAAGATGTGTCATTTAGTTGGGATAAAGTGCTTAATTTTGATGGTGAAACTGGTCCATATGTTCAGTATACACATGCCAGATGCTGCAGTGTAGTAAGAATGGCAGAGGGATTTGATCCTTCATCACCTATCGATTACAGCCTTATCACAGAACAGGACGCTATAGAGCTTCTTAAGGAAATAAACAGATTCCCTGCAGTTATAAAAGATGCTGCAGACAAATACGAGCCATCAGTAGTTGCAAGATTTGCAGTAGACGTAGCTCAGGCGTTTAATAAGTTCTACAATTCAACCAGAATTAACGTTGACGATGCAGCACTTAAGAATGCAAGAGTAATGCTCACTTATCTTACAAAGAATACAATCAGCTCTGCTCTCAACCTTCTCGGAATTGAAGCACCTGAGGCAATGTAATTCAGTGCATTAAAAAGACAGTGAACATAGATGTTTTAAATAATATCTATGTTCGCTGTCTTTTTATATTACAATACATTTACAATTTTTGGGGTTTTTCTTTGAAGTGTTGTTCCCTGTGTGTTGTTCTCTGTGTGTTGTACTCTGTGCGTTGTACTTCGGAGTATTATTCTCTGAAGTATTATTCTCTGAAGTATTGTACTTTGAAGTATTATTCTCTGAAATGTTGTTCTTCATAGTTTTGTTCTTTATGATTTTTTTTGTTGATTTCTTCTCGCCGATTTCTTCTCGGTATTTTATTATTTATTCTGTTTTGTCATTGATTTTTTGATATTTTGTTTTTGTAGTTTTATTCTTGTAATTTTGTTTTTGATATTTTGATTTTGATATTTTGTTTTGCAGTTTTATTCTTGTGATTTTATTAAGGCTTTGTTTTTTGATTCTGATTTTCTGAATTTATTCGATTTTATTCGAATTTGTTCAAAATGTTTCACGTGAAACATTAATCTAGAGCGATGATAAGATTTTATATATTCTCAACGCAAAGTCATTTTTATCTATTATATCAAAGCACTTCTTTTAAACGAACTTTATACTACGTTTCTAGCCAACACATTTTTTAATTTATCATTGAAAATATATCAATATATCAAAAAATCATCCATATGATAACCATAATCTTCAAATATTCAAACTAACATTAATATCAGGGCTTTATCATATTGGGTTTTGTAGTTAAGAAAATATAGTATTTATTTTTAAGCTGAATTGTAAAATTGTGTCGATGTATTTATTACTATAGCAATATAATATTCACATCTTTAACATGTCAGCAATTTCAATAGTTAAATTGATTTTGACAATATACGAAGATTACTCTTCAATAAATTTACAAGTTTTGGTTTTATTGAATAAATCTGCATGATATTTAAAAAAGTATTATAAAATTATGGTTATTATTTTAATCAATCCAATTTTAACATAATCAAAAATTAGTGTTATAAAGAAAATTATATAGAAAAAATGTGTAATATAATTAATTCATAAAAATACAAGTATGATTGCACATTTTTAGTCAACTGGCAACCAACCAAAAGAATGCTTTATGGGATAATTTATTTACTTATTATCATGTTTCATTGTAAAATCTGCAGAAGCCATCAAGTATTAATTATTGTTTCCTATTTTGCAAAATGTTTCACGTGAAACATTTTTATAATTGTGTTGTTTTAACAAGTTACAATACTACTATATACTGAATAAGATAATACCTGTTTACATACAAAACAAATTATTTCAAAATATAAGGATTACAGTGTTATACAACACTTACAATAATATAATTCAAAACATAATTGAATAAAACTTTAAGGATAAAACTCAAGTGTACAATTCAAATGAACTCATCATAAGTGCACTTTAAAGACATCCTACAAAAAAGCTTGCGATCACATGCCAAAAACATACTTTTAGTAGCATAAATCAAAGTTACTATGTAGGTTCATAATTTAAGCAATATTTTTCTCATCTTATATAGAATTAGAATAATATAAGTGTTATAATAGACAAGCATTAACGTTGTTCTATAAAAACATCGTTATTTTTAAATAATTTATGACAATATACACACAATGTTTCACGTGAAACATTCTTTT
>CAKQQK010000023.1:0-35532 GCA_934270935.1 uncultured Coprococcus sp.
CATCAATCTTTGCACTAACAACTAAAGTCAATTCATATTTGTTCATTACATTGCACCTCCTTATGGTCTCTGGCCCATACACTTATATGAGCAAGGAATATGATTAATACATCACAAGTGTTGATGTTATCATATTTTTCAATGTTGTTCAAGCACTTTTTACGTTATTTTGCCGTTAATTTTTATTTATTTTTCAATTCGCAATTCTATCTCCGCGTTTGACTTTCTCTCCTGAAAATCTGAAAACTATTTTTTATCATATATCATGTACAAACTCCGTGACATGTTTTCTGCTCCATATCGGAAACATGTTTCTCTGACACTTAGGGTTCTTTCTCTGTTCGATGCCTATGGTCTCAAAAAATGATTTCCACATATCTGTATACTCATCCCTCATCTTTTCAGCTTTCGAAAGCACTTCCGCCTCATTGTCCGTAAGCACCCTTATATACATATTCTCATCTCTTGGATGTACTGCCGCAATCCGTCTGTTGTCATCCATAATCATCCAGTGCTCGGACATCATACGATCAGCAAAATGCTCCGCCACAGGTATCAGGACATTGTTCCTGGGCTCTATATGACATACATATACTCTTCTGTCTATCGCGGTAAATCTTGCAAATTCCCTGAATCTGTGTACTTCGTTTCCCACAGTTCTTCTAAGCTCCATCACCTTCATAACCTCCGGCAGTATAAGCATATGTTCCACCTTCCGCCCCTCTCTGAACGCTACTATCAGATACCTGTACACGGCATCCAGCGCGTCATCCTGCCAGGACATAAGGGCATAAAACATATTCATATACACTATATCAGAGATTCTGCGAACCGACCTCATAACCTTATCACTCTTCTCATAATCTGCATCCACATGTATATAATCAGCAAACATATCGAGCTGCCTCACAGGTTCGCGCATAAGGCAAACACCGCTATGTCCCACACCAAGTGCACAACTCCACGCATCATATATGCATGTCAGCATATCCTCATAACTACTTCCACATGTAAACACTTTCATCTATACCACCTCACACCTGCATTCCTATATCAAACAGTGTCATCTGTCTGAACTGTTCATCCTTATGACGGATCTCCCAGTTCTCTTTCCTGTTCACATCCGTCATCTCCCGTTCTATATAGTCCTGCTCAACAGGAATCTTGTACATCATCCTGCCGCCACACGTTATGAAGTAATGTGCCCTTTTCAGAACAACGCCCATCTTCTTCAGACTCTCAAATGTCAGAAAGCCATACCTTCTGGCCCTGACTATTCTTCCTGCAGACTTTGGACCAACACCTGGTATCCTAAGAAGCATGTCGTATCCGGCAGTCTGAACCTCTACCGGGAACTGATCAAGATGTCTTACCGCCCAATTGCACTTGGGATCCATCCTATAGTCAAGATTGGGGGCTGAATCCGAGACTATCTCTTCAGCCCTAAATCCATAGTATCTGATAAGCCAGTCTGCCTGATACAGCCTGTGCTCCCTGAGAAGCGGAACCTCTGTGCCAATGGCCGGAAGTGCAGCATCATCGTTTAACGGTATATACGCAGAGTAAAACACTCTCTTCAGATCATAATTCTGATATAGTGTCTGAGCAGTTCTTATCAATGTGTAATCTGTCTCTTCTCCTGCTCCCACTATCATCTGTGTGCTCTGCCCTGCCGGCGCAAATGGTCTCCGCCTGTCCAAATCATGAAACATAACCGGCAAAAGACCATCTGCAGGCTTCGCAAGAGTTTTCTCCGACGACCCGGAAGGTCCGGGAATCAAGCTATGATTGTCCACGCCATGGTCTCCCAGCCTACAATCAACAGAATGATCAGTATTAAATATGCTGCCAGCAAGATACCTGTTGATTCCACTTCTCTCCATCTTCTCTGACTTTCCCACAGCAACGCGATGTGCTCCTATGGTATTCGCAAGCTTTCCCATAGGATCAAGTATAGTCGTAAAACTCTTATTCGGAGCTAGTCTTCTCAGACTCTCATCAGTCGGAAGTTCCATATTCACACTTACCCTGTCAGCCAGATATCCTGCCATACTGATAAGGTCATCCGATGCACCAGGTATCGTCTTAACATGTATATAACCGTTAAACCTATACTTTGTTCTGAGAAGATACAAAGTCTCACACATCTTCTGCATAGTATATGTTGGATCTCTCAAAACACCAGAACTTAAAAACAGTCCTTCTATATAATTGCGCTTGTAGAATTCTATCACCAGATCACACAGTTCATCCGCCTCAAATGTCGCCCTGGGTACATCATTGCTTCTGCGGTTAAGGCAATACTTGCAGTCATATATGCAATGATTCGTCATAAGCACCTTAAGCAGCGATACACATCTTCCATCCCCCGCAAAGCTATGACAAATCCCGCACGACACGCTATTGCCAAGCGAACCTTTCACTCCTTTCCTGTCAACTCCGCTGGAAGTACATGCCACATCATACTTTGCCGCATCTGCCAGTATATTAAGTTTTTCCTTAGTTGTCAGTCCCGTAATTATTTCACTCATACTGCAATTATACGAACATCTGTTCGATATTGCAAGTGGTATTTTTTTCAATTGTTAAATGTGTTAAATGTTGCTGTTTTTTTCATTCAAACTTCAAGCATTTACGGTTTAAGCATTTACGGTTTAAGCATTTACAGAACATCAATTAAACAACTTCCTTTAGATCCCCCCTATAAGTACCTAAGCCCCGTACAACACAGAAAGGCCATATACTTTCATATGAAAGTATACAGCCTTTCTTCTTAGCAGATTGATAATTATCTATCCGACATATATTTACATGATCTTATGCTTTTTCTTAGAGCTGAGGACCTGCTGCAACTAATGCCTTACCTGCTGCATTACCCTCGTACTTTGCAAAGTTCTTCTGGAATCTTGCTGCAAGATCCTTCGCCTTTGTCTCCCACTCTGAAGCATCAGCGTATGTGTCACGTGGGTCAAGGATTGCTGGATCTACGCCAGGAAGCTCTGTTGGAACCTCGAAGTCAAACATAGGGATCTTCTTTGTAGGAGCCTCATTGATAGCACCGCTGAGGATTGCATCGATGATTCCTCTTGTATCCTTGATTGAGATTCTCTTGCCTGTTCCATTCCATCCTGTGTTGACAAGATATGCCTTAGCACCGCTCTTCTCCATCTTCTTAACAAGCTCCTCTGCATACTTTGTAGGATGCAGCTCGAGGAATGCCTGGCCGAAGCAAGCTGAGAATGTAGGTGTTGGCTCTGTGATACCTCTCTCTGTACCAGCAAGCTTTGCTGTGAATCCTGACAGGAAGTAGTACTGTGTCTGCTCTGGTGTAAGGATTGACACTGGAGGAAGTACTCCAAATGCATCTGCTGAAAGGAAGATTACGTTCTTTGCAGCTGGTGCTGATGATATAGGTCTTACAATGTTCTTGATGTGATCTATTGGGTAAGATACACGAGTATTCTCTGTTACGCTCTTATCAGCGAAATCGATCTTGCCGTTTGCATCAAGTGTAACATTCTCAAGAAGAGCGTTTCTCCTGATAGCGTTGTAGATGTCTGGCTCTGAATCCTTGTCAAGGTCGATAACCTTAGCGTAGCATCCACCCTCGAAGTTGAATACACCGTTGTCATCCCAGCCGTGCTCATCATCACCGATGAGGAGACGCTTTGGATCTGTTGAAAGTGTTGTCTTACCTGTTCCTGAAAGTCCGAAGAAGATAGCTGTGTTCTCACCGTTCATATCTGTGTTAGCTGAGCAGTGCATTGAAGCCATTCCCTTAAGTGGAAGGTAGTAGTTCATCATTGAGAACATACCCTTCTTCATCTCTCCGCCGTACCATGTATTTACGATAACCTGCTCGTGGCTTGTGATGTTGAATGCTACACATGTCTCAGAGTTAAGTCCTAACTCCTTGTAGTTCTCTACCTTAGCCTTTGAAGCGTTGTATACTACAAAGTCTGGCTCGAAGTTCTTAAGCTCTTCCTCAGTTGGCTTGATAAACATGTTTGTTACGAAATGAGCCTGCCAAGCAACCTCAACGATGAAACGGATAGCCATACGAGTATCAGCATTTGCTCCGCAGAATGCATCAACTACGAAAAGTCTCTTGTTTGAGAGCTCTTTCTTTGCAAGATCCTTAACTGATGCCCATGTCTCCTCTGTCATTGGATGGTTATCGTTCTTGTACTCATCTGATGTCCACCATACAGTGTCCTTTGAGTTCTCATCTACTACGATATACTTATCTTTAGGTGAACGGCCTGTGTAAATACCAGTCATAACGTTAACTGCGCCGAGCTCACTAACCTGTCCCTTCTCGTATCCCTGAAGGTCAGCCTTTGTCTCTTCCTCGAATAACAATTCATATGAAGGATTGTGTACGATCTCTGTTGTGCCTGTAATGCCATACTTAGTTAAATCAACTGTTGCCATTTTTCTTAACTCCTTTTCTTTAAATGTATTTCATTGATAGGTGCATGCCGCCTGTGTCCTGCTGACACTGCGGTTATACAGCACTCAATAATCTGAAAATAAATATGAACAATCTCGCTCACATTCAGTTGAAAGTATACCCAATTAGTAAAAATAAATCAATATCATTATTGAGATTTTTTCGTGGTTTATAGAAACTTCACATTTTTAAAATTTTTTTGTACATAGACCTTGCATTTCCTAAGCACAGAAAATATCATCTTCGTCTGCAGCTTCTTTTTTCCAGGGTTTTAGATCTGATGATCAATATATCCCCCGTCTCTATCACGAGATCCCCCGTCGGGAGGATAGACATCTTATCTCTAAGCACCATATATATACTCACGCCATACTCATCTGATGCCGAACTCACTGTTCTTCCCATAAACTTGCTGCCTTCTGGCACCATAACCTCACCAATCTCATCTACATCTACAAACTTTGAATCCTCGTTCGCATTTGTCTGGTACTGCTCAACAAAGCCTGCACTTATAATACCTGTAGGAATAGCCACAAGAAGGACTCCCATAAATGCAATAACAATCGCCATACACTTTCCAAGCAGCGTTACGGGGTAAATATCTCCGTATCCCACTGTGAGCACTGTAGATACCGACCACCATATACCGCTGAATGCATTGCGAAACACCCCCGGCTGTGCGGCATGTTCCGTGCTGTACATGCACAGGCTGCTGGCCACCATCAGCACAAATATAATAAATACCGACGACAATATCTGCCTGCTCTTCTTTAAAAGAACTATCTTGATAACGTTAAAACTGTCATACTGCGAATTTATCCTGAACAGATGAAATATCCTGACTACCCTGAGCATTCTGAATACAACAAAACCCGAAAGGAAAAACACAGGTATTATCGTGAGCAGATCCACAACTCCATCATACGATACAAGAAACTTTCCTATAGCCCTGTACCGGGTACATTTCGGATACAAAAAGTCTGCTGTCCATATTCTTAACAGATATTCCACACAAAATATACCTGTAGTGACCCACTCGATGATCCTAAGCACCCCGTAATACGGCGTGAGTTCCTCATAAGTCTGCATAAACATAACAGATATATTGGCAAGGATCACCGCAACTATAAAAATGTCAAATATACGGCTGATGACATTGCTCTTATCTCCTATCTGTATAGTATCAAATATCGTCTTTTTCAGTTTTGTCCTGTTTACCGCCACAATACACCCCCTGGGTGAAAATATCATCAGTTGTCTTTAAGCACACCCATCATCTCATCTATCATCTCTTCATCCTGAAGCCTGAACTTTATCTCAACACGTCTTGATGCATCCATATCCACAGCTCCATCACTCTTATATATTGGATCACTGTACGACTTTCCGTTTGCTGTGAGAACTGTCCTCAGCAGATCAACCTGATCCTTGCTTAATACCCCATTGTCCTCTGTAAGGCAGTATTTTGCAACTGAGAACGCTCTCTGCTGTGAAAGCTCCAGATTATATATATATGTTCCATTTGTATCAGTATGTCCTTCTATAATAATCTCCGATACATACTCACGGTACTTGTCATTCAAAAGGACGCTGCAATATCTCGGAAGGAATCTGTCAATAAATTCCATTCCATCCGGCTTCAGATCGCTATCTGACACATCAAACAATACTCCTGCGTCAAACGTGATAGCCCCCGTCTTCTCATCTATCTTGATGTTGGTTGAACTGTCTGAAAACTCATCCCGCAGATCTCTGACAAGGTCACTTCTTATTCCAATGATCCTGTCAAGTTCCTTCTGCTGATCCGCAAGGAGTTTCTCCTGCTCCTCTATTGTCTTCTGCTGTTTTTCAAGTTCATCCTGCCTGCTCTCATACTGTCTCTTTGACTGCATGAGAGTGAAAGATATGATAAGTACAAATATGAGCAGCAATGCAGCCATCATATCTGAATAGGACAGCCAGTAAGAAGTCTCTTCTTCATCTCGTCTTCTCTGTCTCTTACTCATGACCGCTCCTCTCTGCTGCCTGATTCTATTGCTCTTGGTCTGTTAAGTCTGCCCCTGAATATATCATTCTGCTCCCTCGTCAGCACTCTTAAGTCTTCTATATTTTCCCCCATCGCACGAAGATACGGCAGCAAAGTCTCCTGCATTGTCTTCTGTGTTGCCACAAGTGCCTCAAGCTGCTTCTGCTGGATCTCAAACTTCCTGCTGCCATTGTCATATACCGCATCCGGGCGAACATATCTCTTGAACACCGACACAAATTCATCAAGTTTATGATATGCCTGTTCCAGAACGGTCTTAAATATCAGATTAAATGTCAGTGAAAATATCATTCCATATATTGATGTGTGAAATGCTACTTTGATTCCATCCATCAATGGTCCTATGCTGTTCGTTATCTCCTCTGCGGATCCGGTGTTAAATGCCTGAAGTCCTATAGAAAGGCCTATAAATGTACCGAGAATTCCAAGACCAGTCATCGCACCCGGTACAAGACTCAGCCGGCCCTTTTCAACCGCATCATCTATGAGCTGGCAATCTATAAAATCCTCTATATCACACGCGTAGTTTCCAGATTCACCACCATCTTCATCCTGCTCAAGTCTCTTCATCTCCTCGATATAATCAACATAAGCATTCCTCAGATGCTCCTCATTAAATATGCCATATCTCGTCTCTGTCCTGTACATATCCCACAGAAGCTTCTTTTCTTTTGCATAGTCTCCTTTTATATAACTTATAGCAATTCTAAAATCCTCCCCCATCTGATCAATGTGTTTAAGATGCCTGTATGCATATACAAATATAACTCCTGTTATGCCAAACATGCACACACTTATCAGTACATTAGCCACATCCAGGCTGTCACTGGTGACATTCAGCAGGATACATATCCCAAGCATCACAACATATACCACCGGCAGCCATTTCTTATTCAATTCCACCTTCATGTTCTGTTTCTTGCGGAACGACCTTGCCGCCTTCTCATTCTGAGGCCTGACGGTTTTTAATCTTTTCCCTTTGTTCATATTCTTTTCCTCCAAATCGCATACACATATTTCGATTATACCATTCTATGTATAACACCCACAATTATTTTTTCCTTTTTTGTGCGTTTTTTTCACGTGTCACAATTTCTTTAAATTTTGATGATTTATTTTTGCAAAACGTTTTTTTTCTGTACATATTCTGTTCATATTTTATGTTTATACTGAACTCAGTTGTTAAGGAGAAGTAATTTTTACTCTTTGTTGTTTAAATTGTTGTTTAAAAAAAGAACCACTTGCAATTCAAGTGGTTCTTTTTTTGTCATTTAATTTCAACGTTTAATCATTTTTCACGGTATTTAATGTTCCTAATCTGTAGGAAGTTTTGCCTTCTCATAAATCTCCATAACTTTTGCATCCGGCTTCTTTGTCAGAAGAGAGACAACTATGGCTGTCACAAATGCGGCTACAAATCCAGGTACAATCTCATAAAGTCCGGTAGAACCTGCGAGGAATTTATACCAGAGCATATCCACAACAAAACCAACTATGATAGATGCAAGCGCACCGTTGTAATTCAATCGTTTCCAATACAGTGACAAAAGTATAACAGGTCCAAAGGCTGAACCAAATGCTCCCCATGCATTTGACACAAGAGCCATGATTCCCTCGCAGTTTGGATTCATCGCTATCGCAAGCGCCACAACCGATATTATGATAACAACTATTCTTCCAGCCCAGAGCATCTCCTTATCTGAGGCATTCTTTCTGAATACTGGTTTGTATACATCAGATGCAAATGCCGATGATGATGCAAGGAGCTGTGAGTCCGCTGTACTCATAGAAGCCGCAAGGATGGCCGACAGAAGAATACCCGCCACGAGCGCCGGGAACACGCCTCTTACCAGTCTTATAAACACCTGTGAATTGTCTGCAAGGCCGCCTCCGAGGTATTTAAGTCCAACCATACCTACAACCGACGCCATAACAAGGATAATTCCAGTCCAACATGTTCCAACTATCCTGGATTTCTTCATCTCCTTCTCTGACTTAATCGATATATATCTTATAAGTATGTGAGGCATACCCATGTAACCAAGCCCCCACGCCAGACCAGAGATTATATTTATCACACTCTCTCTGTCAAACGAACCGCTTACAAGCGCATTGTAATAGTTCGCCGGAATCTCCAGATCAGGGGCTATAAAGCCAGCGCCCTGCATAGTTATAACTGCTATAATAGGCGCAATCATAAGTGCTGCCAGCATCAAAAGTCCCTGGAAGAAATCAGTCCAGCACACAGCATTAAATCCACCCAGGAATGTATAGACGATGATAATAACCGCTGCGCCGATCATTGCTTTATTTCTATCTATACCCATTACAGTATTAAAGAGCGTACCGCACGCTGATATACTTGATGCAGCGTATATACAATATGCAACAACAAATATAACCGCACATATTATAAGAAGAAGTTTGTTGTCCGACTGAAAACGGTTCGTCAGATACTGCGGTATCGTGATAGAGTCATTGAAAGCTATAGAGAACCTTCTAAGTCTCGGTGCTATAAATATCCAAGCGCACGCTGTTCCTATAAACAGGCCAACAGATATCCACATATTGCTGAGTCCCGATGCATAGAACGCTCCCGGCAGTCCCATAAGCACCCACGCACTCATATCTGAAGCCCCGGCACTGAGCGCCGCAACCAGACCATTCATATCCCTTCCGCCCAGGAAGTAATCTTTTTCGCCTGCATTTCCTCTGGATTTAAAGAAGAAATAAATTCCCACGCCGATTACCAGGACGAAATACGCAATAAACGCAATCATCTCGTAAACATTCATTCGTTAATCCACCTTCCATATTTTATCTTTTATTTACTCCGCACTTGACTTTTCCTGCCAAGCGCACACAACAAAGCAAATTCTACACGTAAACACTGCAAATTGCAAGAATTATAAATAAAAACAGCCGGCACGAGGTGTTTTCTGCCATATGACACGTTTCTTGGAGCCGACTGTTTTTATTATTTTATTACTTTATATAACGTTTCAGATTAGAAGCCAATATGTCTGTTATCAGTAATTCTCTTTGCCTTGCCCTCTGATCGTGGAATCGTCTTAGGAGGAACCAGTTCAACCTTTGCGCTGATAAGCAGAGTCTGCTTGATATCAGTCTTTATACGGGCAGCAACCTTCTCAAGCCTTGAAGAATCGCTCATGTCCACATCCTCCTTGAGCTCAACCTGAACTGTCAGTTTATCCTGTGAATTAACACGATCAACAATGAGCATATAATGCGCTGATGCCTCATCCACGCCGAGAAGTACCGACTCTATCTGGCTAGGGAATACATTCACTCCACGGATAACAAGCATATCATCTGTACGTCCTGTGATACGGCTCATCTTGACCGTTGTTCTTCCACATGCGCATGTTCCGTGAGTAAGTGTGCATATATCATGTGTCCTGTATCTGATCATAGGAGTACCAGTCTTAGTAAGAGTTGTAAATACCAATTCTCCAGGAACTCCGTCAGGAAGCGGTTCCTCTGTAACCGGATCAATAATCTCTGCAAGGACATGATCCTCATTAATGTGCATTCCATTCTTCTCGAAGCACTCAAACGCAACACCAGGTCCGCCAATCTCTGTAAGTCCATATATGTCAAATGCATCGAAGTCCAGAAGTTCCTCGAGATGCTGTCTCATCTCCTCTGTCCAAGGCTCTGCTCCGAAGCAGCCCGACTTGATCTTGAGTTCCGATGGATCGATACCCATCTCTCTGATCGTCTCCGCAAGATATGTAGCATATGATGGTGTACAACAGAGCATTGTAACGCCAAGTTCTTTCATCATCGTGATCTGTCTCTGTGTATTACCTGATGACATCGGTACCACCATGGCTCCAACCTCAGTCGCTCCCTGATGAGCACCGAGACCTCCCGTAAACAAACCATAACCATAGGCCACCTGTATGATATCATCCTCTCCGGCTCCGGCACACTTGAATGCCCTGGCAACCATCTCTGTCCATACATCGATATCATTACGTGTATATCCTGCTACGATAGGCTTTCCTGTGGTTCCTGATGAACCCTGTATTCTGATGATGTCCTTCTTGTCTGCTGCGAACAATCCAAATGGGAAGTTATCCCTGAGATCTGTCTTCTGCATAAACGGAAGCTTTACAATGTCATCTATGCTGTTTATATCCTCCGGCTTTACTCCTGCCTCATCCATTCTGGCTCTGTAAGCCGGTACATTTGCATATTCAAGTTCTACTGTCTTTCTAAGTCTCTCCCCCTGAAGTTTTCTTCTCTCCTCAGGATCCATGCACTCCATCTCTTTATTATAGATGTAATGAATCTTTTTCTGTCTCATAACTTCAACGTCCTCCATAAGTTAAATCAAGTTGTTTGTGCATCTTGCTGGTTTTATATAACACTTTAACACGCCAAACAACTAAATTGTACATACATATAAGAGGCATGTCAAGGAAAAGCACGCAACTGCTGGATAGTTTCTATATTTTTTTGCTTTCCATCAAAATAATTGCATTTAAAAAACACATTGACCGCATATATTTCTATTGCATTTGTTTATCTTAAGTCGTATATTATATCTGACAATAGCACAAAGACGCGGGAGCTTGTATTACAGGCTGAGAGGAAGGTATGACCTTCGACCGATAACCTGATTTGGATAATGCCAACGTAGGGATGCCTGGGAACGGACGATTATAAGTTTCTATAAAGCTTTAATACCACCCTGTTCATATATATTTTTAATATAAGCATTTTATTGGAGTTACCAGATTGGCAGCTCCTTTTTTTGTGTCTGAAACCTGAGCTATGCTAACGGGTGTCATTTTTTAATTTACCACAGGGAGGAAAGAGCTATGGTAACAGTAAACGGAAAAGAACTTGACGTCGCGGGAAAGAACCTGGCGGTATTTCTTGAAGAATCTAATTACAGACCAGTAAGGGTTGTAGTTGAGATCAACGAAGAGATAATACCAAGGGATCAGTACGGAGACATCACATTTTCTGATGGCGACTGTGTAGAGGTCGTCAGCTTTATGGGAGGAGGAACAATCAGATGAACAACGACAAACTTATCATAGGTGGACACGAATTCACCTCCAGATTCATTCTGGGATCAGGGAAATATTCCATGAAACTTATAGAATCAGCCGTAAAGGACGCAGGGGCTGAGATCATCACACTCGCAGTCCGCCGCGCAAACACAAGTGAGGAAGAAAACATTCTGGATTTCATACCACACGGAGTGACTCTCCTGCCAAACACAAGCGGAGCAAGAAATGCCGATGAGGCAGTCCGTATCGCCCGCCTTGCAAGAGCTCTTGGATGCGGGGACTTTGTAAAGGTAGAGATAATGCGTGACAGCAAATATCTTCTCCCAGACAATCAGGAGACTATCAAGGCTACAGATATACTTGCAAATGAAGGATTTGTGGTTCTTCCTTATATGTATCCTGATCTGAACGCAGCCAGAGATCTCGTATCAGCCGGAGCATCAGCAGTTATGCCACTCGCTTCCCCAATCGGCTCGAACAAGGGCCTGGCAACAAAAGATTTTATCCAGATCCTGATCGATGAGATAGAACTTCCTATAATAGTGGATGCAGGTATCGGCAGGCCATCACAGGCTTGTGAGGCTATGGAAATGGGAGCAGCAGCCATCATGGCAAACACTGCACTTGCCACAGCAGGCGACCTTCCACTCATGGCATCAGCATTTAAGGACGCAATAAACGCAGGACGCAAAGCATACCTTGCAGGGCTTGGAAGGGTTCTTACAAGAGGCGCATCCGCATCGGATCCACTCACAGGATTCCTGCACGACTAAGGAGGCTGACATATACATGAATAACGAAACATCAGTAGATAACACGTCTGATCAGACAACAGAAAACCACTTTCTGATAGACTCAGAATACCTTTCACCGGAGGCTCTGGCAATCAAGCACAGACTGGAGACAGATCCATCATCAAGGAAAAGTCACATGGAGTACCTGCCAGGCATGGAAGTAATCAACTCCGACGTCAGATCAAAGGTAATGGATCATATGAACGGATTTGATTACAGCAAGTACACCGGGCGTGACGTGATGAAGGCTCTTGAACATGAGACATGCAGCATAGATGACTTTAAAGCACTGCTCTCCCCTGCCGCCGAACCATTTCTTGAACAGATGGCTGTACGTGCCAGCCGTGAGACCAGCCGTCATTTCGGAAATACTGTATATATGTTCACTCCACTCTACATAGCGAATTACTGTGAAAACTACTGTGTATACTGTGGTTTCAACTGCTACAACCACATCAACCGAATGAAACTGTCCACGGAACAGATTGAAAAGGAAATGAAGATAATCGCAGACAGCGGCATGGAGGAGATCCTTATACTCACGGGAGAGAGCCGCAACCAGAGCGATGTGACATATATCGGGGAAGCCTGCCGCCTTGCCAGAAAATATTTCCGTATGGTGGGACTTGAGATTTATCCTGTAAACACCGATGAATACCGATACCTCCACGAATGCGGTGCCGACTATGTGACAGTATTCCAGGAGACCTACGACGCAGACAAATATGAGACCCTTCATCTGATGGGGCATAAAAGAGTCTGGCCATACCGTTTCGATGCGCAGGAACGTGCGCTCATGGGGGGAATGCGAGGAGTGGCATTCTCAGCACTGCTGGGACTCTCCGACTTTAGAAAGGATGCCCTGGCAACAGCGCTGCATGCATACTATCTGCAGAGAAAATATCCTCATTCCGAGATATCACTCTCCTGTCCACGACTGCGTCCTATAATAAACAACGAGAAGATAAACCCTCTGGATGTTCACGAAAAACAGCTCTGCCAGATACTGTGCGCATACAGAATATTCCTGCCATACGCCGGAATAACCGTGTCTTCAAGGGAAAGCGCTGATTTCAGAAATGGAATAGTCAAGATCGCAGCCACCAAGGTATCCGCAGGAGTATCTACAGGTATAGGTGACCACGAAAGCAAATACAGCGGCAAGGAGGCATCTTCCAAGCAGGGAGACGAACAGTTTGAGATTAATGATAACAGAAGCCTGGAGCATATGTATTCCGACATAGAAAGCGAAGGTCTCCAGCCTGTTTTAAATGATTATCTCTATGTATAATAAGGAGTTTAATATGTATAAATTTGATCCAACTTTGTATTTTATAACCGACAGCACTGGTTTATCAGAAAGCGAATTTCTGTATAGAGTTGAATGTGCTCTAAACGGAGGTGTCACACTGATGCAGCTCCGAGAAAAGGACAGAACTACCCGTGAATATATCCACCTCGCAGAATGCGTGCACAGGATCACCCAAAGATATAATGTGCCTCTGATCATAGACGACCGTGTGGATGTGGCACTGGCAGCGGATACTGAAGGTGTCCACGTGGGACAGACAGACATGCCGGTACAGACAGCCAGAAAACTTATGGGCTGTGACAAAATAGTAGGTGCAACCACCAAGACTGCCAGCCAGGCTGCAGAAGCATATGAACAAGGTGCCGACTATCTCGGTGTCGGCGCCATATACCCGACCACAACAAAGGTCAGGGCAGTGCTCACATCAACGGATACCCTCCGGGAAATCTGCAAAACTGTACCCATCCCGGTAAACGCCATAGGAGGACTGAACGCCTCTAATCTGGATGTTCTGTCCGGGATTCCAATAGCAGGAATATGCGTGGTGTCTGCCATCATGAAAGCAGACGACCAGGAAAGCGCGGCACGTGAACTTCTTAAACTGTCAAAAGAATTGCAGAAGTCTTTATAAATATTAAAAGCGTATGAGGGTTGTGCTCATACGCTTTTTTGTATGTTTAGTAAACAACTATTATTGACACAATTTCACCAGGCTGTATCATATCAATAAATCCACTGTTTAATCCTTCACGGTCAATAATCAAGTTATTGCAAAGAAAACATTAACCGCATATCACGTTCTATTTCAATATAATAAATTTTCTTACAACAGTTCCCGAATACCATCCCTTAAACTTCACAGTTACATTATAACTTCCAACCTTTGTTCTTCCACCCTGATATGTAACACTGTAGAAGGCTTTAGGTATAACATTTCCTTTGCTGTCCTTCACCGTCACTGCAGGAGTCTTCACCTTGCCGTCATATTTGTATCTTACTGTTGATAACGCCACGCTCTTTATCGGACTTACAGCAACATTCACCTTGTGTCCGCAAAGCTTGCAGGTGCGGAGTATCTTACCGCTGCTTTTTATTGTGGCATGCGTTACCACCTTGCCAGTATATGTATGCCGGCATTTAGCAGTCACTGACACAGCAAACGATGCCGACTTTGTTCCTATGCTTGCTGTAATCTTTGTAGTTCCTTTCTTGAGTCCTGTCACTACTCCTGCCGAAGAAACCGATGCAACGGACGGATTGGACGATGTCCATTTTACCTTTGAAGTCACCTTATAGGACGTTGTGCCATAATTACCAAGTATAGCCTTGAGCGACAATGTCTGCTTCTGCGCACGGTCTATAGTTTTCTTGCCTGTTATCCTGAGCGCTGTAATATTGCTCTTCTTTACTTCTATCGTCGCACTGCATTTGCCGGTAGCCTTGGCTATTGTCTGTGACTGGGTTCCCGCCCCCATAAACTGTGCAGCTGTAGTGTTGCGGAAAGCTGCGGTATCACTTATAAATGCACCAATTCCCACATATCTGTTATTCGGATTGATCATAGATGTGTAATGACCTGTCACAGCATTCGTTTTTTCGGCAACATAATCATCCTTCTCGCTATACCACTGCTCTACAGCCTGCAGCATTCCATCCGACCAGTTCCAGGCGATAACCTCTGATGTAGGCCAGCCGCCTCCCGGATACTTGAACTCAAATACTGATTTGCCGTTAAGTCTCTGATGATACATCGTGACACTGGACTCTGCCGCCCTGATACGCGCGATCTTCTCAAGTCCTGCCGACCACTTGATAGGAACATAATCCTTTACAGTGAGCTTCCTGCCATTCATCTTTACGCCCTGTTTACACGCCTCATAGCGGATCTGGTTTATCCTCTTCACCGCCGCTGCTGCACCTGATACATATTCGCCCTCCATAGCGATGAACACGCATCCGGACGACGGCTGCGACACATCCGCCGGAAGTGTGGCGGCCTGCACAGTCTTTGCATCAAGCGGCAATAATGACAGAATCATAGCCAGTCCCATCAAGATCGTGATAAGCCTTTCGCATACCTTTCCCTTTCGTACTCCCATATTTTACTCTCCTTATAAGTGTATTTCTTTTATTATACATCATATGGGAGTGCATTTCATCAGAATCTACGCATTAATCTGCCAACAGATACTGCGATCCAAAACTCTATCGCTGTTGCTACGACATACATAGCTATACATATAGCCACCCTTTTACCAGTGGACATCTTCTTGTTATTTGCCACAGATGTGGTTATAGTTGCCACGGTCGCATTGACGAGTGCACCTAGCGCACCGCCAAGTATCAAAAAGATATTCACCAGATAGAGTACATAGAACACCCATGTCCATCCCGGCAGCTTTGGTGACTGATATGGCTGTCCGGTCTTAAGGTCTATTCCATCCATGAGAAGTACAACGCCATCTATCTGACCTATTATCAGTGTCAGTTCCTTTCCTGCAAGCGGCACGATATAATCGTATCTCGGAACCATAAACTTTCTTTTACGCTCAAGTGACCTAAGTTTAAAAGCCTCACCGCCGTTGATATACACGCTGCCTTTCATATACTCCACCAGATACACAACGCCATTTATCTGGACATTCCAACTGTACCTTTCTTCTTTTGCCATAATCTTGTTCCTCCTATAAAATTAACAATAACTTGATTATAGAAAAAACTCACTTTCACACAAGCTAATTATAGTTGCAGAGCACGCAACCGACGGTTGCAAGCCTTGATTTTACTGAAAAAAAGCCCCACACCATATGATCATATCCTGAAGATATCTCATATCGGTGTGGGGCTTTTGATGTTGTTATCTGATGATCAGACCAAACAGCTTTGTCCGATTTATACGTAGCTTGTTGTGTTGATCTTGACACCAGGTCCCATTGTTGAAGCAATTACAACACTCTTAAGGTACTGGCCCTTAGCAGCTGCTGGCTTTGCCTTAACAATAGCATTTATTAATGTCTGGAAATTCTCGTTTAACTGTTCCTCTGTGAAAGAAACTTTTCCCACTGGCACATGGATAATGTTGGCTTTGTCAAGTCTGTACTCTATCTTACCAGCTTTGATATCTGAGATAGCCTTTGTTACATCCATAGTAACTGTTCCAGCCTTAGGGTTTGGCATGAGACCCTTTGGTCCAAGTACACGACCAAGACGTCCTACAACGCCCATCATGTCAGGTGTTGCAACTACAACATCGAAATCTAACCATCCCTCGTTCTGGATCTTTGGTACGAGCTCATCTCCACCAGCGTAATCAGCACCTGCTGCAAGAGCCTCGTCAACCTTAGCACCCTTAGCAAATACGAGGACCTTAACAGTCTTACCTGTTCCGTGTGGAAGAACTACAGCACCACGAACCTGCTGATCAGCGTGACGTCCATCAACACCGAGTCTGAGGTGTGCCTCTACTGTCTCATCAAACTTAGCTGAAGCCATCTTCTTAACTAAAGCAACTGCCTCAGTTGCCTCGTAAGCAGCTGTCTTATCATAGAGCTTGCTTGCATCTACATATTTCTTACTCTTTATCATTATTATAAACCTCCTGTGGTCATATCGGGAGCGACCCTCCCACTAAATATCTGTATTACTCTTCAACTGTAACGCCCATTGAACGAGCTGTTCCAGCGATCATGCTCATAGCTGACTCAAGGCTTGCAGCGTTCAGATCCTTCATCTTAAGTTCAGCGATCTCCTGAACCTTAGCCTTAGAAATTGTTGCAACCTTTGTCTTCTTTGAGTTTGCAGAACCTGACTTGATGTTACATGCCTTCTTGATAAGAAGTGATGCAGGTGGAGTCTTTGTAATGAAACTGAAGCTCTTATCCTGGTATACTGTGATAACAACAGGAATGATCATATCACCTTCATTAGCTGTTCTTGCATTGAATTCCTTTGTGAAAGCAACGATATTAACACCGTGCTGACCAAGAGCTGGTCCAACAGGTGGTGCAGGAGTTGCCTTTCCTGCAGGTATCTGTAATTTGATGTATCCTTCTACTTTCTTTGCCATTTTAGCATTCCTCCAAAATACTGTGGTGATAACGGGCTACGCCCTTCCACTTAATAATTACAACTTCTTGATATCAGCAAACGCAATATCAACAGTATTTACACGACCAAACATCTCTACTTCGATGGCTACGGTCTGTTTTGCAGTATTAATTGCCTTAATTGTTGCTACGGTGCCTTCCCATGCACCTGAAGTAACTGTCACTGAGTCGCCAACTTCGACGTCAACAACGATTTCCTCTGATGTCTGATACAGATTGCTAAGTTCCTCGTCTGTGAGAGGAACAGGCTTTCTTGGATCCGAACCAACAAACCCTGTAACTCCTCTTGTGTTACGCACAACATACCATGTCACATCATTCATGACCATGTTTACAAGCACATAACCAGGAAGGATCTTTCTCTGAACATCCTTAGGCTTTCCATTCTTGATCTCTGTGGCATCCTCAACAGGAACAACTACTTCTATGATCTGATCCTGCAAATTCCTGTTTTCTTTTGTTTTCTCAATATCAGCCTTTACTTTGTTTTCATATCCTGAGTAGGTATGAACAACATACCATCTTGCATTCTCTGCTTCTGACATATTCTCCACCATCCTTTACCCAACTATGAAATTCAAACCAATCTGAATTAGCCAGTCAACGATAGCGATCAAGCAGCCGAGAACAACTGATGAAAGTATTACCGCAAATGACTGTCTTGCAAGGGATTTTCTGTCAAGCCATGTAATCTTCTTGAACTCTCCCTTTAATTCCTGAAACCAGCTTCTTTTGAGAGTTTTTGAATTTTCTTCTGATTTAGACATAACTCACTTCCTCCTTACCGGTTCAGACTATTTTGTCTCCTTGTGTACTGTATGAGCCTTGCAGAATCTACAGTACTTCTTTGTTTCCATTCTGTCTGGATGCGTTTTCTTATCCTTTGTCATATTGTAATTACGCTGTTTACAATCCTGACATGCCAATGTTATTTTAACGCGCATTTCCACTTACCTCCATTGTTATTTTAAGGCACAAAAAAAAGACCTCTTTCATCGCAAAGTCTACAATAACACAATTGTACAGTGCAAGTCAAGAAGTCTTTTATTTATTTGCCATAAATATATCTAATAATAAGATTTACCGGGCTCCCGAACTCATATCCTTTATCATACCGATAAGTTCCATATCAGATTCTGTAAGTTTAACGTTTGTACAGATGGCTTTTCCGTCCGTATCCGTAATCTTTACCTCTATGATATAGCCTTCCCTTATACCGCTTGTCGACGCGGCTCTCAGAAACAATGGGAATTTCGGATGATTCTGTACGAATTTCTCCCAGGCGCCTTTGATCTTAAATAGCATCGCAGGATTCATAGCCATAGTTTTCGGCCTCCTTTTAGTTGAATTTCTACTATATGATAAGCTTTATACAGTTATCTTGAAGTCATAAAGCCTATAGCCCCGAAAAGACCTTTGCTTCCAAGGTACATGATAACACCTGCCATGACAACTCCAAGCATGACCATGATCACACTCTTCTTCCAGTCAAGTTCGAGGAAGCTTGCTGCCAGAGTTCCTGTCCACGCTCCTGTTCCAGGAAGCGGAATGCCTACAAACAGAAGCAGTGCAATATATACACCTGCACCTGACTTCTCCATAAGCTTTTTGCCACCGCGTTCACCTTTATCCAGACACCATGTAAAAAACTTTCCTATAAATCTCTTGTCCTTGCCCCACTCAAGCACTCTTCTGGCAAACCAGTAAATAAATGGTACCGGGACCATATTGCCTATAACACACACTATAAATGACTGCAGAGATGGCAGACCAAATCCGACTGAATATGGAATTGCGCCCCTCAGCTCAATAATAGGTACCATCGACAACAGAAAGATAAACAAATATTTCTTAAACATAATTACCTCTTCTATATTTTATATGGGTTATGCCTTCCAATCCGTATCTTCCGAATCCTACTCTTCAGTACCTTCATCTGCATCTGCAGCACCAGCAAGATCTGCTCTTACATAAAAAGGCTCTGCCAGCTCTTTAACCTTCTGTCCAAGAGGGTTATCAGTCTTGACAAATGCGATCTCTATTCCAAATGCATGAGGCTTCATCGAAGGAATCAATGCCGACAAAAGTGGTCTCTCATCACCAACCATATCTAATGCTATAAGATATTTATCCTCTTTCTTCTCTTCCTCCATCATCTGGATATATGCTCTCTCAACAACAGGGTACTTCTCAAGAAGTTTTGAGCACTCTTCCAGCATCTGCACAGGCTGATATCTTGGAGTTCTGAGCTTAACTGTTGAACCTGGTGTAAGCTTCTTCTGTACAAGATTCTTGTTTGAGAAATTGTGGTAATCTATCATCAATTCTGCAGGTATACAACAATTTTCTGTAAATGGATTTATCACTATTCCTGAAATAGCACCTTTTGAGCTTACAACCATATCTGACAACTGCTTATATGGAAGCAATATCTTTTGGAAGCTGTCATCGAACTGTGACTCAGAGAGTGTTTCTTCGTCTGTAAAACATGGTAACACTTTGTCTCCACTCTGATTTGTCAAAAGAGCAAAATTAACTTTAATATTCTTATCAAGAACTATCTTTCCATTCTCATCAGGCTTAGGCTCTTTGTCAAATTTTGCAGGTACAATAAGAACAGCCTTTAGTAAGGCCTCAAAAAGAGCCTTCATTGCTTCCCCTTCTTGTTTATCTTTTAAAGCCCTCATAGCTTCCAGCAGTTCAGGATTTGTTACTTTCTTTCCAATATCTTTTACATCCATATTACTATGTATCCTTTCGTTTTTATAATTTATATGTTTTTCTGTTCATCGAGCTACTGCACAAGCTATCTGCCAACTTTACACAGTACTGTATATCTTCTAACAGTCTCAACATATCTATCCTCATCAGCTCTTGCCTGATCTGAGTGTTTTGAAATCACAAGATCCGGTCTCACATCTGGCAGCTGTTTTCCAATCTTATCTGTAAATGCACTAAACAATTCCAGTCCGCCTGCATACGTTGCCATGGGAATCTCAACAACACCTTTTGAAGTTGCAAATACATACCCTCTATTCACATGATAAAAAGGTTCTATATCCTTTGCCCAGCTTCTGATGTCTTCCATATCGTATTTTCGCCATACAAACGGAACTTTACTATAATATATCGCTTCATCATCCAATTTAACTGCTGACGACACCACTATACGGCAAAACAGAGCAAGAACAACGCTGATTGCAAATGCTATGATAACCGCAGTCCTTCCCATAAATTTCGTCAGACTGCCAATTCCAAATATTGCGATAATTATCAATAGCAGAATAATAAAACAAACTATAAATACCATAGGTCCCACTATCGTATAGCCTCTAAGACAGCCATGTTTATCCTTATGACATCTGCCATAGTAACTTATGCGTGACGGCTTCATCCCCAAATCTTCGCCGCAGAGCGGACAATATTTCTGATTGACCGTACTGTTTGCCGGTATAGATTTGCCACAATGAGGGCACCTGAAAAATATCGTATTGATAAGTCCTGATATCAAAGCCAAAACTACAAATACTACCCAGCCATAAAATATATTACCAGCAAATGTAAAACCAAATATACACAAAACTCCTATAACCGGAAGAATAACAGTAAGTAGTTTCGATATATATAATCTCATATTCTTTCCTCCAAATGGAACATCAGCCACAAAACTGTTTTCACCAAAGGCTGATGCCGTATGTCAGTTCTCAAATAAACTGACCCATCATATGTACCCCGCGCAGGCGCACATTCTTTTTGATTATAACATATTCACGAATTTTTTCAACTAACCACAGGGAATAACTGTCTGCAAAGTCTTTTCCCACTTTCTGTTCTGAATATATTGCCATACGCCTTGATAATCGTATCTCTGTCAGCCCTGTCCTCATACAGATTGACAAGGAAATCAGCCTCGACAAGTATCTGATAGTCCATTCCCTGGATATCCCTGTAAGTATGATGATGACCGACTAGATAGCATACACGTTCTGTCAGGTCTTCACCAGCCCCTATATTCTTAAGAAGTCTCTTTGCCTCCGGCGGACCCTCTTTCTCCTGAAGCGAGCCATTGTTATATCCATATTTCTTCTCTGCATTCTTTATTCCTATATCATGAACAAGTGCTGCAATTTCAAGAATCTCTAATTCGTGCTCAGGCAAACTCTCACATTCTCCTATAAGTTTTGCGAATGAATGGACTTTCAGAAAATGATGCACTCTTCTTGAATCTCCTGAATAATACTCTACCATCTTCTCTTTTACTGTAGAAACCAGATCTCTGCCCATACTATCTATCCTTTCGTGACTAAACACTTCTACAATCTAACTGATGACTCGTATCATTTTACCACCTGCCCGAGCCGATAGTCTACATGTTTATGAACATTTAATCTTTATACCAAATCATAATATTATTTATTCATATTTACATTATGTATAGAATATCTGCAAGTATTGTTTTCTGCATGCATTGTTTTTTTTGTGGTCAGATAGTATAATTTATATAATATTGGTGCTCATGTATAACACTAATAAACGATTGAAAATACTTACACATATAGTTGTTTTCTATAGAAAGATGTGTAATTCTTCTGGAGATAAATTATGGATTCACGCGCAATTGGAATGTTTGACTCAGGATTTGGCGGTATCAGCGTATTAAAAGATGTCGTGGAACTTATGCCAAATGAAAATTATTTATATTATGGAGACTCGGCAAATGCACCATATGGCACAAAGCCGATTGAAACGATCATAAATCTTTCTGAAAGATGTACAAATTTTCTTCTTGCAAAAAATGTCAAGGCTATAGTCATAGCGTGCAATACTGCAACAAGTGCTGCCGCTTCAAAGCTCAGGGAACAACATCCTTCCATCCCGATAATCGGAATAGAGCCGGCTTTAAAACCTGCCGTTCTGTGGAAAGAACACGACAAAGTCGCTGTCATGGCAACGCCTGCCACTCTGTCACTCCCGAAATTTAAAGATCTTATGAGTCACTATTCCAAGGACTCTGACATATACCCAGTTCCATGTCCGGGACTTGCAGATTATGTGGAAAAAGGAATACTCGACGGAGATGAGCTGACGGACTTTATCAGAAGTCTTCTTGCACCTGCACTAAAACACAACATTGATGCCATTGTACTTGGATGTACTCACTATCCCTTCGTGGAAAAAGTAATCCAGGAAATCGCCGGTCCTGGGGTTAAGATATTCAATGGTGCCCACGGCACCGCCATGGAGCTTCAGCGAAGGCTTCGCATAGCAGAGCTGCTCACACCTTCTGTGGAAAAAGGCACGGTGGAATTCTACAACAGCAGTCCGGATTCGGAATCTATAAAACTTTGTCACCAACTGTTTGAATCGTGAAAAATATATATCTATGCCATAGTCACACAAAATGCATAACCGGCTACAGGCATATTTACCTAAAAATATAAGTCCATGTAGGTACATGGGCAATCATATGTATTACGTGATTGAACATGTACCTACATGGACTTTATTTGGGTAAATATACCTGTAACCGTCCGTCAGAATGCGTATGGTCTGTCCCAGACTTTGAGTTTTGTGCCGATATCATGGACAAGTGCATAGGTGTAACACTCATATGCCCACGCCACATCCTCTGTCGGCATTCCCTCTATGGAAACGAGGATTATCTCATCGTCGGATTCACGGCCGGGCTTTTTGCCGCGGATTATCTCCCCGAATGTAGTAAGAGAATCCCTCTCGATCAATCCATCCTGCACCATGTATACGAAGTCCTCTCCCATGCAGCCTGTGTGGAGTCTGTCTCCATTTTCATCATATCCAACATTATCTTCCTCTGCATAATTCTCGTACATTCCGTAGTTGTCTATGACTTTTTTCAGGTCAACAATGCTCTTATGCTCCATATTGAAGGTACTTGTAGAGATGACCAGCGCTCCGGGCTTGAGCCACTCTCGCTTGTACTCTGGCCACTCGCCCTCTTTGCATGATACTGCCTCGGTTATGATATCAGCATCCTTGAGTGCCTCCTCCATATCCCTGCACAGAACTATATTCTTTACCTGAGGATAGTTTTCCTCTATGTATTCCTTCATCTTGATCGCATTTGCCGATGTTGGCGAGCTGCCCTTTATCTTGATGGTGTCTATGTCAAATCTCTGTGACATGATGGCTCTGAGACTTGATCTGCATATGACTCCGGGACCGACCAGTGTGAGTACCTTTGAGTCATCCCTTGCAAGCAGCTTTGCCGCAAGTCCAGGCATAGCACCTGTTCTCATAGAACTAAGAAGATTTCCGGACATATATGCCAGAGGTTTTCCTGTCTCCACATCGTTGAGCATCATCATCAGTATGGAGCGCGGAAGTCCTATCGATCTGTTGTTGCCATTTGATCCATACCACTTTTCACCTGCCACATGGAATCTTCCGCCCAGGTATGCAGGCATAGCAATGAATCTTCTGTCTCTTGCATTGTTGACAGGGAAGTTCTCTATAGGTGACTTCTTAGGGAAATACAGCATAAGTCCATGGGCATCATTGTAAGGTCCTCCCATAAGGAAGTCTCCGTCCTCCATGAGTCCCATTGTCTCTTCCATCACATCAACGCATCTTCCGGGATGAAGCACTCCTGCATCTATCATATCCTCCTCGCTGAGGTAGAGGAAGCTTATATTCTGCTTGTCTGTTTCTATATTACTCTTTCTTCCTGCCGCTTCTGATTCTACATCTCGGTTCTTCATAATCCTTACCAAACCTTTCTCTCGTCATATATCAGCTGTTTTTTATTATTTTGCCGTGAATCTCATTTGACGCACGACACATGATCAATATACATACAATGGACACTGCACTGATCACCACGCTGGAATCCATGAGCACTGTAAGTCCGTATCTGGAATTTATCCATCCACACAGCAGAGCTCCGATCCCCTCTCCGGCTCCCACCGTAAATGCGTTTATCAATGACATTCCCTTCACCACATCAGCGGGTGACAGCATCTCTTCTATAAGATACACACTTCCGGAATAGAATAACCCAAATCCCAGCATCTCGCACCCCTGGGATATGACGATCACCCACACATTGTCCGAGAATGCCGCAAACATGTTCTTGAACGTCATGAACACCGCACAGCACAGCATTATCTTGTCAAGAGATATCCTCTTTCTGAATTTTATGAGCAGGAATGCCGACGGGACTTCACTGACCGCCATCACGAACTCAGCCAATCCATAATGAAAGTTATTGCCACCCAGGCGTTCAAACACATTTATCAGAAATGTCGTTCCTACATTATACCCCATGAACATAACCGCTGAACCTATGAGAAACCACCTGTACTTCGGGTATGTTGTGAGCAGATATCCTGTGGTGTGCACCTCTGTTTTTCGTGTCTCCGTGCTATTTGCTGCTGTTCTCTCTCTTATACCAAAAGCCCTGCGATCTTTGCAGGATGATGTATCATCCATGATCAGCAGCACCGCCAGCATCATGGCGGTAAACAGCATCTGTAGTATCAGAAGTCTGTTCGCATCATACCTGTCACAGAACACCCCAAACAGCACGCATGCCACAGCCCATGCGCAGGAGCCTGCAGCCCTGCATATAGGGTAGTTGATATCTTTGCCGCCGTTCATATACTTTATGGACAGAGAATCTATAAGCGGTGATATGCATGTAAATGTAGCGCCAAATCCGATGAACAGCATCACTGTCTGTACAAACGATAATTTATACTCATAAAAAACAAATGTCAACAGCAGTGCCACTGCAGCCAGCACTGAGGTGATATATTTTAACTGGATACGTTCTGCATACCTGTCGGAAAATACACCTATGATTATCTGAAACACTACAGTTGAAAATAATTTTACCGCATTTATTACTCCTATCTGTCCGTCCGTAAAACCTTTGTACTGCAGCATCTGCGTGAGGTATGCGTACGCAGATGCCGCACAGGTCCAGAACATCATCTGTAATATTGCATATTTTATATTGAGCTTCGCGTTTTTCTTTTTTTTAGATGTATCTACGCGTATCTTCTTCTGCAATCCCATAGGCTGTTCCTATCTGGAAGATTTGATCTCCATGACCGCATCTGTCTCAGCTGATATCGCATCTGCATCAAATGTATTTATCATAAATATCCTCTTCTTCATATCATCTGTGAGCACACACAGCGGACTGTTCTTCAGGTCATCATCCAGATATTCTACTGCTGCCTTATTGGCACAGACGAACTGGAATTCATTTGTGAGCTCTGCGGATATGTCAGGTCTCAATATAAAGTTAAGGAACAGCTCTGCTTCCTCTTTGTGCTTTGAGCCTTTGAGCAGAACCATTGTATCCATTGAAAGTGAACACTGCTCACCATCCATGACTATCTCAAGATCCGGATTCTCCTTCATCGCCTGGAGTGCCTCGCCGCTGTACATGAGAGCAACAGCTACCTCTCCCTTTGCCATACTGTCTCTCGTGTCTGTTGACGCTGCAAATGCCTTGATATATGGATTCAGCCCACTTATATAATCCTTTGCCTTTGCAATATCATCGAGGTTGCCCGATGTAGGATCAAGGTCGCATCCCATCAGACCTACACTCATAATAGCCTGGGAATCATCCACAAGCAAAATATTATTCTTCAGATTATCATTCTTCAGATCTTCCATCTTGTGGATCTCTATACCATAGTCATCCAGCATCTTTTTATTTGCTATCCATACACAGGATGTTCCCATATATGGGACACAGTACTCTCCATTCGGATCACACTGCATTGTCCTGTAAGTCTCATCGATATTGTCATAATTGGTGATCACATCCTTGTCAAGAGGCTCAAGCAGATCATTTGCCTTCATAGATTCTATGTAGAAGTTTGAAGGGACTGCAATGTCATATTCTGATCCGCCTCCCGCCATGAGCTTTGCCAGCATCTCGTCATTCGACTCAAATGTAGTCTCCACTACCTTTATGCCATATTCCTCCTCAAATTTATTGAGAACATCTTCACTCATATACTCTGACCAGTTGTACAGATATATCTCCTTTGCGTATCCGTCTGCAGTTTTCTCTTCTGAATCGCTGCCACATGCTGTCATCGTAAATACCATTGTCGCTGCAAGTGCTGCAGCCATCATTTTTTTGATTTTTCCTCTTACCATAGTCATTTCCTCCTTTTATTGAACACCAGCCTGGGTAGTTTTCTTACTTCCAGACCGGACCTGCATGATCCTAAGTCATCGAATGGGGTCAGGCACCTCCGTCCCCAAAGACCAGACTTTCTCACCACATATATAAGTGGCTGTAACCTGTGTCTTGTAGATGTCTTCCTTCGGGATAGTAAGGACATCCGAATCCAGCAATACGAAGTCGGCATCCTTGCCTGCTTCAAGGGAACCCTTTGTCTTCTCAAGCCTGTTCTGGTATGCTCCGCCATATGTGAGTACCTGAAGACCATCCTCAACACTTATCGTCTCGCCGGTTCCCATCTCTTCCATCTCCGGATGTCCGGGCTGTTTTCTGTTCACCATGAGATGAAGTGCATCCATAGTTCTCGGTGGAACCGTTACAGGGAAGTCGCTGGCACAGCTTGTGACGATTCCAGCATCTGTGATGGATCTCATATAGTATTCCTTGGAGGCTCTTTCTTCTCCGAGGAACGGTTTCTCCAAAGTGTCATAATAAACACTGTTCCTGAAGTGCCAGTATGGATTGGTGACTGCCACCACACCAAGGCTCTTCATCCTGTCCACATGCTCCGGCACCATGACCTGAAGATGTGTTATGGCATTTCTGTAATCCCTGTCTGTCTCTGTCTGTCCGTACTCATATGCATTCAGCACCTCGTCTATCGCAGCATCGCCGATCGCGTGTGCATGTACATCATATCCCGCATCAAGAGCACGTTTCACCGCCGCATTTGTCCTCTCCTGGCTGAGCATCGGCTCCCCCTTATCTCCCGGGGCATCCGCGTAATCATCTCTGAGAAAAGCTGTATGACCTTCCACTACTCCATCTGCAAATATCTTTAACGTATTCACCTGTATCTTAGGAACATACCGGAACTTCTCATGATACTTTGAAAGTTCAGCAAACACATAGTCCTCATCATCAACAGGCTCTAATGTGTAACCTACCCTGAATGTCACCTTCAGTTTTCCCTCGCTGTTAAGCTTTGCATATCCGGCAAATCTTCTGTCATAGTTCTGTTTCTTGTCAAACATTGGCTCAAATGCTATTGTGACGCCATTTGACAAGGCTATATCCTGATAACATTCTATGGCATGTGCAAAGTTGTCAGCAGTCATCTCAGGCAGCACTGCACTGAACAGATTGCCCGCCATCTCCTTGAACCAGCCAGTCGGTCTTTTTGTTCCCGGATACCTCACTATCACACCATTTGGAACCTCTGCGGTAGTTTCATCAATCCCGACTAGTTCCATGGCTTTGCTGTTCACCCAATATGAGTGGTGATCCTCGCTTATCATGACCATCGGCACATCCGTCGATATGTCATCCAGTATGTCAGCGGTCGGTCCCAAGGATCCAAATACGCCATTTTCAAAACCGGAACCGCTCACAACCTTCTCATCAGGGTGGCTTGCCATATAATCTTTTATCGCCGTCACATAATCGTCTATGCTCTCCTTATTTGCAAGGCTGACACCGTACACTATCTCAGTGGTGCTTGATATGTGTGCATGTCCTTCTGTCATTCCCGGTATCACAAGTCCTTTGTCATGTTCTATAAACTGCGTGTTTTCGCATGCATAACTTTCTGCACCGGCTCTGTCACCCACGTATATGATCTTTCCATCGGCGACCGCCATAGCCTGCGCCAGACTGCGTTTGCTGTCCGCCGTATAGATTTTTCCATACACTATAAGGTCTGCTGTCATCTTTGTCTCTTCATCCATTTGTTATGCCTCCTTACCATATATGTCTTCGGAACATATTCTGTATTCCCGAATTACCGCGCATCTGTCTTACAGAATTACTGCGCATCTATCTTACGGAATTACTGTGCATCTATCTTGCGGATGTCTCTTATCTCCCTGCGCTTTGATATAAACCTTCCAAGTGCCCCCGCAAGGAGGTAGATCACAACTATTCCGACTATCATCAGAGTTGATATTACGTATACGTTTGTGGTGATCTTGCCTCTGACCATTCCGTATACCTTGATAGGGAATGTGATATCCCCGGCTCCGGATACAAAGTAGCTGATTATTACATCATCTATCGAGAGTGTGATGGAAAGCAGCGCTCCGGATATGATTCCAGGTGTCAGCATCGGGATGGTGACCCGCTTCAGCGTATGCCACTGATTTGCCCCGAGATCCATGGCTGCCTCCTCTATCGAGCTGTCAAAATTCGCAATTCGTGATCTCAGTGTGATGATGACAAATGGCAGACAGAATGTAACGTGTGCGAACACCATGGTCGCAAATCCCATGGTCATGCCCATCTTGGAAAACGATGCCAGGGATGCAAGTCCTATGACAAGCTCCGGGATGACTATCGGCACATACAGAAGTCCGTTGATAAACTTCTTGAGCTTGAACTCGTACCTGTAAAGTCCTATGGTTGCCAGGGTTCCAAGAACCACCGATATGACCATGGAAACTAATGCCAGCTCTATGGACAGCCAGAAATTCTTCAGCAGTGAGTCTCCCTGGAACACATCCAGATACCACTTGAGTGTGAATCCGTCAAACACCATATTTGTATTGTTCTTGTTGAACGAGAACAGGATGATGACAAATACCGGCATGTACAGGAACAGATATACAAGTGCCATGAATATGATCGATCCCGCGCCCATCTTCTTCTTTTCTTTTCGCTTCATATCCATCCCTCCTTATGCCAGATCATCCAGATCTCCCACCTTGCTGTACGCCTTCAGCACAACCAAAGTGAAGATGATCAGAAGTACCGAGAACGCTGCTCCGAGTGGCCAGTTACGTGCTACAAGGAACTGGTTCTGTATCAGATTGCCAAGATATGCCGCGCTGCCGCCGCCCATGACATCCGATATGAAGAATGCTCCAAGGCTCGGTATGAATACCTGTATCGTTCCTGCAAATATTCCCGGGAGCGTCATCGGAAGTATAACTCTGACAAATGTTTTTATCTTCTTTGCCCCCAGATCGTATGCCGCCTCAACCAGTGAATGGTCGAGCTTTGATATGCTGCTCTGGAGCGGCAGTACCATAAATGGGAAGAAGGTATACACCATTCCAAAGAGGACTGCCCCCTCCGAGTACATCATCTGTATCGGCTGGTCTATGATTCCTATCTTCATCAACAATGTATTTACAAAGCCGCTGTCTCTCAGTATATTTGACCATCCATTCAGTCTGATAAGACCATTTACCCAGAATGGCAGCATGATGAGAAGTGTGAGCATTCCGCGTATCTTGTCCGGCACCTTGCACAGCATATAGGCAAATGGATAAGATATGATGAGGCATATCACGCTTGTCTCAAATGCCATGACAACCGACTTCCACATGACCGTCAGATACAGCGGGTCAAATATCTTCTTATAACTGTCAATTGAGAATTTGCCGACAACTCCGCCATATGCACCCTTCGTCAAAAAACTTATGACCACAACATATATAAGTGGGATGAGAAGGAAAAACAACAGCCACAGGGATGTTGGACCAACCATACACAATATCGGCAGAGTGTTCTTTTTCTCCTTTTTCTTTTTTTCTTTCATAGCAAAGCCTCCTTGCATAGCCGAAACTTAATCCGGTTATCATTACACGCAGATATTCCTTATTTAAGAACTGCATCCTCTATGGCGTCGTACATCTTATCTTCCTTGGTGTGTATGACAACCGCCTTGTCCGGATCCCAGTACACTGACACCGCCGTGCCATCAGGATATACCGTGACATCAGGATGATTGTTGACCTTGACCTCCTTGCCATTTGGCAGTTCCACTATAGTCTTAAGGACCGAACCAACATAGATCTGATCCTTGACGATTCCTTTCAGTGTAAATCCGTCCACCGGCTTGTCTGACAGATGCGTATTTTCGGGACGTACCGATATGTACACGATCTCTTCCTTAACAAATCCCTCGCCCTTCGCTCTGACCTTTCCATTTTCCATCGTAAGTCCAAGATCAGAGCCTTCTATGGTATCCACATTTGCCTCGAATATGTTGGACTCTCCTATGAAGCTTGCAACAAATTTGGTCTGTGGGTTCTCGTATATCTCTTTTGCCGTACCGATCTGTTCGAAGTGTCCCTGATGCATGACAGCTATCCTGTCGCTCATGGTAAGTGCCTCTTCCTGATCATGGGTTACATACACAAATGTGATTCCCAGCTTCTTCTGCAGCCTCTTGAGCTCCACCTGCATCTGCTTTCTAAGTTTCAGATCAAGTGCTCCGAGCGGCTCATCAAGAAGCAGTACCTTCGGTGAGTTTACCAGTGCCCTGGCAATTGCAACTCTCTGTTTCTGTCCACCTGACATCTGCGATGGCTTCCTCTTCTCAAATCCATGGAGCTGTACCAGATCCAGCATTTCCAGAACCTTTTTCTTTATCTCCTTCTTGTCCATCTTCTTCTCAACAAGGCCAAATGCTATGTTGTCAAAGACTGTCATGTGAGGGAAAAGAGCGTAACTCTGAAACACCGTGTTGACATCCCTGTTGTACGGCGCCAGCTCTGTGACATCCTTATCTTCTATGTATACATTTCCCTCCGTGGGTGTCTCAAAACCTGCAATGATACGAAGTGTGGTCGTCTTGCCACAGCCTGATGAACCAAGCAATGTCAGGAACTCTCCCTCGTATATGTCAAGGCTGATGGGCTTCAGCACCTGATTGTCGCCAAATGACTTTGTTATGTTTTTAAGCTGTACTATTGCTTTTCTCTCTTCCATCAGCAACTCACCTCACTCTTTTCTAAAGTAGTAATCAAAGTATGGATTCTCCATGCTCGCCTGTCCTTATCCTCATTACGTCATCAACATTTGTAATGAATATTTTTCCATCTCCAACCTGACCGGTGGAGAGCTTCTCGCATATCTCTGTGAGTATGTCATCCAGATCCTCGTCAAGTATCACAGTCATGACGTAGAGCTTTGGCAGGAGGTTGATCTCCATTCCAAGCTTCTTGAATTCTTCGCTGTAGCCCTTCTGATGTCCGCAGCCCATGGCCGACATTACGGTAAGTCCACTGTATTCATTCTTGCTGAGTATCTTCTTGAGTGGTTCAAGCTTCTCCGGTCTGATGATGAGTTCTATCTTCTTCATATCCATTCCTCCTTACAAATAAAAAAGAGAGCAGCGGAGTCATATTCCTATGAGCTCCTTTGCTCTCTTTCATGTGTTCTTGTTTTAATTTTCACTCATTGTAGAGTCTGGTATTATACCAGGGTCAATGTTTTTTGCCAATTCTTTAATTGTTTATTTTATTCGGCGATTATGGTTTGTTTTGGCAGCTGTGATCTTCTATCTCTTTATTTTATTAAGTGCGCATATCTCATCTTTGGCTTCGCTGCTGATGCATCTCCGTCCTCTTTGTCATGACAGGTCTCTCACCGCTATGAAATCTCCATAGCATTTCGTAAGATGTTCTACTATGCGACGCTTGCTTCGAAATCTAAGCTTAATGATGCCATATTCGGCGCAAATAATACCAATATCAGCGTTGATGATTATTCTCTCTACATAGGAATGAGAGTAACGCTTGACTCCAAGGTAAACTTCACCAATGGCAAGGTATCCAAAGACGGAAAAACAGTATCGTGGGTAATCAAGGACTCCAACAAAGTAACCAGGCTATGTGCTTCAACAACCAAGGTGACCCGAACTGCCAGGAGCAATTCTGTTGTAAATGGTAAGACATATAAAGCTGGCAAGAAGCTTACGGTTGCCAACCCTAAAAGTCTCGCCAAGATGAAACTGGATGGAACCGCTGTAAAGCCAGGAAAAGCTGTCACTAAAAAGGGTACACATAAACTTATTATCTGGTCCAAGGATGGTAAGGTACAGAGAGTAACATTTAAAATCAAATAATGCTGATTTATACTGAGACAGGGAATGTCTGGAATATGATGGGAGCTATGGATAATGCATTAAAGGACAAGAACGCTGAGCTCTCACGGCTCAAGTCAGAATTGGCTAAACAGCAGAACAGTTAACACAGCAGCAGCCGGGATATTTACATGTCCCGGCTGCTGTTGTTCTCTTTATCTCATATATGGCGTATCCCACAGCTTGAGCTTTGTTCCGATGCCTTTCCTGAGTGCCTTCTGGTAGCACTCGTAGCCCCAGCCCACATCAAGAATCGGCATACCGCCAAGGCTCACAAGAAAGATCTCGTCATCACTGGTTCTGCCAGGTTCAAGCCCCCGCATGATATTTCCCAGATGCCTGATCTCTCTCTTCTCTATCCAGCCGTCCGTCACCATATTTACAAAATGTATGCCAGGTGTTCCAAGGGATATCCTGTTGCCATCCTCATCCCACTCCTGATACACATTTACATATTCCTCATACATCTGAATGTTGTCCACAACCTTCGTCACATGATCCCTGACAAATTCCAGATCCATATCCATGGTTCCCGACGATATGATAGTGCATCCCGGTTTTACCCATGCCGGATCTATGACAGGCCATTTCCTCGGCTCCACTGATACCGCCTCCGCTATGATATCCGCATCCCTCACGGCCTCCTCCAGAGTATCACAGATGATTATCTCCTTGAGATCCTTATAGTTCTCTCTGGCATAATCCGCCAGCTCATGGGCCGTGTGTGAAGTCTTTGAGCTGCCTTTGATCTTCAGCACCTCCATGTCCGGGAACTTTGCCATGATAGCCATGAGGCTTGTCCTTCCAATCACTCCTGCGCCTAGGATCGTCAGAACCTTGCTATCCTTTCTTGCAAGATACATGGCAGTAAGACCTGGCATTGCACCTGTCCTCATGGCACTTAAAAGGTTGGCTGACATGTACGCAAGCGGCTGGCCTGTCTCAACGTCATTCAGCGTCGCCATGAGTATGGATCTCGGCAGCCCCTTGTGCGAATTTCTGCCATTTGAGCCATACCACTTCTCACCACACATGTGAAATCTTCCTCCAAGATATGCCGGCATCGCCATAAATCTCCTGTCCGCAGAGTCCGCAAGCGGGAAATTCGGAATGTCAGACTTCTCAGGGAATATGAGCTGTACACCGTGGTCGTTATGAGCTCTGCCGCCCATGAGATAATCACCCTCGCTTAGGAGTGTTATTACTTCGCCTATGGTGTCCACAGCTCTGTCCGCATCGAGTACGCCCGCCTTTATCATATCCTCTTCGTTCAGAAATAAGAATTCAACCTTGCTGTCCATACTGCCACCTCCTGCTGTAATTCCTGTCATCTACAAAATATCTGATCTTTGTTAGCCATTACCACAGTCCAACTGTATATATATCAAATCATGCATTTTGCGATGTCGTTACTTTACGTTTTTAAAGCATCTTCTATAAATCTCCACTACATCATCCTTCGTCAAAGGCACCCTGCAATACTCAAGGCCCTCTGCTGCCGCCTTCTCAGCCATCTCGTCAAAGTCCTTCTCATACGGCACGCCCAGCTCGCCGAGATCCGATGTAAGTCCCATGTCCTCATACAATTTCTGAGTCTTTGATATTGCCTCTCTGGCTATATCATAAGGATCCTTTGTCTTGTCTATATCCCACACATTCACGCCGAAATTTACGAGAACAGGAAGGCTCTTCTCGTTAAGAATGTAATCCATCAGAACCGGCGTGATGATCGCAAGTCCGTGTCCATGTGTTATATCATAGTAAGCGCTGAGCTGATGCTCTATGGAGTGCGCCGGCCATGGGCCATCCTTGCCACACGCTATGAATCCGTTTATCGCCCACTCCGATGCCCAGAGGATATTTGCCCTTGCATCATAGTTGTCCGGCTCTGAGACCGCCACCGGGCCGTACTTTATAAGGGTTTTAAGGAGAGCCTCCATCACGCGGTCCTGCATGTATGTGTCTCCGTTATCTGCAAAATAAACCTCAAATATATGGTTCATAATGTCCGCCACGCCTGCTGCCGTCTGGTATGCAGGAACGGAAAATGTATACTCTGGGTCAAGTATCGCATACGCCGGATATAGCAGATCAGATGCAATATCCTTCTTCTGCTTTGTCTCCTCATTTGTGATAACTGCAAATGGATCCATCTCGGACCCCGTCGCAGCCATGGTTGCGACAGCTATGATCGGCATAGCATCCTTTATCTTCTCCGGGTGTCCGACCAGATCCCATGGATCACCGCCATAGCACGCTCCGGCTGCTATAGCTTTGGAACAGTCTATCGTACTTCCGCCGCCCACAGGGAGTATAACCTTCACATCATGTTCCATGCACAGCTGCACCCCCTTCTTCACCGTAGTGAGTCGTGGGTTTGGTTCCACACCAGAAAGCTCAATGTGGGAAATGTGACTACAGTCAAGTAACTTGATTATCCTGTCGTACAGCCCTGTTCTCTTTATACTTCCGCCTCCGTACACCAGCAGAACACTATCTCCGTATTCGCTGATGTACCCCGGCAGATCATCAATGGCGCCCTTGCCAAATGATACCTTTGTCGGAATATTGTAAAAAAAGTTCTCCATGTTTTATCTCCTTTTCTGACTGTCATCGTTGACACTTTTTACTCTACGGAGTTTTTTCTTATCTCACTCCACAGAATTGCTCCACCAACAATATACGCCCCTGATTCATATGCTGTCTACCTGACAGC
>CAKQQK010000024.1:0-35184 GCA_934270935.1 uncultured Coprococcus sp.
TTCTCTATGATCATCTGAGGAAGTATGAGTACCTTGTACTTTGATATATCCGCATCCTCAGGGATCACATCCACGGATACATTCACATCATAGAATGCCTTGTAGAACTTCTCCATCTCCTTCTGGGTATCAAGAAGTATGCTCTGTTTCTGTATCCTGAATGCCGCCAGGCTGTCGTAATCATACATGATCGCTACATCGCTGCAAACCGGCTTTTCCAGCTCATCACTGTACTTTGCCACATCCTTAAATGCACTCTGCACCTCGTAGTACTTTCTTCTCTTCACATTGTCCGCATCAAGCACACCATAGCAGAACTGCTCGGCACCCTTTGTCGCGCCTCTGTATCTGAAATACATCATGGAATCACAGCCATGGGCAAAGCCCTGATACGACCACATCTTTGCCTGATCCGGTCTCGGTGAATATCCGGTCACGTCATGTCCCTGTGCACCCATGATTGCCTCGGTTATCCAGAAATTCTGTCCCTTGAGGCCTCTCATATGATCCAGACTGAAAGCAATCTCATGTGGAGCTATAGGTTCTTTCTGTCCGCCCCATACCGGATAATTGTTATATGCAACTGTGTCAAGATTCTTTGCAACCTTTGAGTAATCCACATGCTTTCCAAGACCGCCGCCCGGAAAATCATGTATGATGACTGCATCCGGTGCTATCTCCTTTATCAGCTTTATCTGGAAATCAGCAAAATCAACTATAGACTTGCTTCTGAATCTCTCCCAATCTAGACGAAGTGCAGGATTGTGTGTAGTGATGGTAGCCGATGGAGTTGGTATCTCATCGAACTCATTGTACTCCTGTGACCAGAATGTAGTTCCATACGTCTCGTTTAATCTGTCTATATCGCCTGCAAATTTATCCTTTAAAAACTTCTGGAAAGCACTCTGACACTGACTGCAATAACACACATCGCTGCCCTCATGTCCAAGCTCATTGTCAATCTGCCATGCCACAACAGCAGGTTCGTCCTTATAATGCTCCACCATCTTTCTGATGATCTTCTCTGAATATTCGTACATCACAGGTGAATTGAAGCAATACACATGTCTTCCGCCAAATACTCTCTTCTGTCCATTCTCAAACTCTGACAATATAGATGGCTCTTTCTTCGCCAGCCATGCCGGAATAGTCGCTGTCGGGGTTCCAAGTATCACATGTAGCCCCTTCTCCTTTGCCTTGCTGATGACATGATCAAAGAATGAAAAGTCATACTGCCCCTCCGTTTTTTCCATGATATGCCATGCAAATTCCGCTATACGGATGACATTGCATCCAAGCTCTACTATATTGTCCATATCCTCATCGATCATGGATATGTCCCACTGCTCTGGATAATAATCCACACCTAACCACATATGTAACTCCTTCCCGTCACCACCATATAATCTGTGACTACATACACCTCAATAAATTTTCATCATTATCATCTGTCAGGCATCTGCCCATTCACGTTGTTACACCCTGTGTTTAGGTTATATTTTTTAGTTTTATATGTAAATGCAAAAATGTCGTATGCTATATTCTTGAAAGTAAATGTTTATTACAAAGCTTTGTTTATATGCTTTTTATCTGTTTTTCTTGGCATCCGCAAACCGTTATCCAAGAGCAATCATTCTGTTGATGCAGCGTGAAGCCCCCTCCATCACCTCATCAGAAAGAACTATCTCTTCGCCACCTGTGCCCTTTAATACATTCAATATGTCAACCAGGGTAGTAAGCTTCATATTATGGCACATCAGCTTTGAAGATATTGGGTAGAACATTTTGTCAGGGCACTCATACTGAAGATGCTCCACAATACTATGCTCTGTACCGATGATGAACTCTTTTTTCTGTGACTTTCTGGCATATGCCATGATTCCTGTGGTTGAACCTACATAATCAGCCTCTGCAACCACATCAGGTCTGCACTCAGGATGGACAAGAAGCTCCGCATGCGGATGTAACTCTTTTGCCTTCAAAGCATCATCTATGGTAACCGCAAGATGTTTAGGACATCCGCCGTTAAAAAATACAAATTCCTTTTCCGGCATCTGCTTTTGAACATAGTTTCCCAGATTCGGATCTGGAATAAAAAGAATCTTGTCATTATCAAGCTTACTGCAGATCTGCACTGCAGATGAGGATGTCACACATACATCACAGGCAGTTTTCAATTCAGATGTCGTATTTATATAGGCGACAACCGCATATCCCGGATACTTCTTCTTCATCTCATTCAGCGTTTTAAGGTCCATCTGCTCAGCCATCGGACATCCGGCTTCAGGATTAGGCAGATACACATTCTTATCAGGGGACAATATCTTACATGTCTCCGCCATAAAACGCACACCACACATTATTATATTTTTGCGGGAATCCTTGCTCGCCTCAACGCTAAGTCCATATGAATCTCCCATATAATCTGCAACTTCAAGAATCTCATGTCCCTGATAAGCATGTGCAAGTATGCAGAAATCTTTCTCTTTCTTCAGTCTGATTATCTCTTCCTGTATCTCTTTTATCGTCATTTTATTCTCTCCAAATCATTTTGTATTATTTCTCCCACTCCTGCCACGGAACAAGGAAGCCTGTCTCATCGAGCTTCTGCTCTATATTGTCCAGGATTTCTTCACTTGGAGCCTCTATCAGATGGTAATGATATCCGTTCGTAGCATTTCCAAGCAGGGACGACTGGCTGTTTTCCAATTTTTTCATAAATTTTGCCACATCGTATCTGGAAGCAATATTCATCTTTGCTGTAACACGATTGTACACCGTATGACTTATACTTACATTCTTTACAACACCGCCATAATCAACTATGATCGTGAGTTCTTCCTCAGTCCTGTCATAACCGTGTTTTACTTTAAACTCTCTCTGACATTTTGATTCATTCTTGTATATATAACCCCTGTTAGTTGCAATTATGCCATCATCAGCCGCCCTGATCACTGCAATGTCCTGCACTATTATCTGTCTGCTGACATCAAATTCTGACGCAAGCCTATTTGCCGGAACAGGAACATCTGAATTCTTCACAATGTCAAGTATCCTTTCCCTTCTCTCTTTTGCCTTCACTTTATTCCTCCGCATGAAGATTTTTCATCGATATATCCATTATAGGTGAGCTGTGTGTAAGCGCACCGCTTGATATATAATCCACTCCCAACGATATCAGTCTCTCTATGTTCTCTTTTGTAACATTGCCTGAACATTCAGTCTCCGCACGTCCGTCGATCAAATCAATCGCAGTCCTCATCTGATCCGTTGTCATATTGTCGAGCATAATGATATCGGCTCCCGCTTCAACAGCCTCTTTTACCTGATCCAGTGTCTCAACTTCAACCTCTATCTTGCGGACAAATGGTGCATACTCCTTTGCCATTCTCACTGCATTGGTTATACTTCCCGCAGCGCCTATATGATTATCCTTAAGCAATACTCCATCCGACAAATTGTATCTGTGATTGCTGCCTCCGCCGACTCTGACTGCATACTTCTCAAATATACGGCAATTAGGTGTAGTCTTTCTGGTATCCAGCAGAGTAGTCTTGCTTCCTTTAAGAAGTTCTGCAACCTCATGGGTATATGTAGCTATGCCACTCATACGCTGGAGATAATTAAGCGCAACCCTCTCGCCAGAAAGAAGAACCCTGATATCACCGGTCACAACTCCCATAAGCTGGCCAGCCTTCACCTCATCGCCATCTTTGCAGAAGAACTCAACCTCAGTGCTGTCATCTAAGAGTGTAAATACTCTTGCATATACATCAAGTCCTGCAATGATTCCATCCTGCTTGCATATCAGGTCTACTTTTCCTTTCTGAGCCTTTGGCATCACCGCATTTGTGGATACATCCTCACTTGTGATATCCTCCTGTAAAGCCATCATTATAAGCTTGTCCGCATTCAATTTCATTGTTATCTGATTCATTCTCAACCTCTTCTTTCCGTTTCTGTCAAAACTATATTCTTATATTCTCTAAACAAACCATCTATATCTTCATATTCAGACAGATCTATGTTGTCTTCTCCACAGCCTCTGTGCTCTCTGCTGAACATGATATCATCTGCCGCCCTCTGTGCAAATACAAGCGACTCAAGTAACGAATTGCTTGCCAGTCTGTTTCTGCCATGCACTCCATTACATCCGGCTTCTCCTACCGCGTACAATCCTTCCATGGATGTCCTTCCGGCGAGATCTGCCTTCACTCCGCCCATATGGTAATGCTGAGCCGGCACAACCGGTATCGGTTCAACAAGCACATCATATCCTTCATCCTTGCACTGCTTGTATATATGTGGAAAATGCTGCAAGATCACATCTCTTCCAAGCGGTCTCAGATCTTCCCACACATGCTCCGTTCCATCTATCTCCATCTGTTTCCATATTGCGCGGCTGACTACATCACGAGGCTGCAGTTCATCTGTAAACCTTTCCCCCGCCTTGTTAAGAAGCCATGCGCCCTCTCCTCTCACAGATTCAGATATCAGAAACCTTCTTCCTTTATTCCGGCTAAACAGTGTTGTCGGGTGGATCTGCACATAATTCAGATTCTCTACCTCCACACCATGTTTTAAGGCAATTGCTATGGCATCACCTGTTATATGGGCAAAATTCGTTGAGTTCTTATATATACCTCCGATTCCACCACACGCTAGTACAACGTTGTTGGATCTAAGTATGCTTATGTTCTTCGCCTCATCAGCTATAACCACACCACCACAGGCATTGTCATTGCAAATGATGTCGAGCATAGTCGTATACTCATATATCTCGATATTGGATTTCTTCTTTGCGCATTCCAGCAAAGTTGATGTAATCTCTTTGCCGGTAATGTCCTCATGGAACAATATTCTTGGCTGGCTGTGAGCTCCCTCCTTGGTGAAGGCAAGCTTTCCGCTCTCATCCCTCTCAAATCTAACTCCAAGCCTTATAAGTTCTCTGATAACAAGATTAGATGATCTGATCATCAGATCGACGGTCTTTTTATTGTTCTCATAATGACCGGCTCTCATGGTGTCTTCAAAATAATCTTCGTAGTCTTCCTCACCCCGCAACATACATATGCCGCCCTGGGCCAAAAAAGAGTCGGACTCATCAGCCCGCCTTTTTGTGATAATACAGACTTTTTTTGTCTCTGGAAAATTCAACGCACAGAACAAACCTGCAGCGCCAGTTCCCACGATAATAACATCATATACAGTGTTCATCATTTCTCCTCTTCAAGTAGGCATCATATTATTCTTTATAACCTGACTTGCATATAAACATAACATATGTAAACACATATGTAAAGATATATGTAATGTTATGTGTAAACTTTTGATGTAAAGTTTTGAGTTAAAGTTTTGAATTAATGTAAGTGCATGTAAACCGTAAGTCCATATAAATTTTATATAAAAGAATAAATATTTCATATAGAGTAACTACTATAGGAGTATTTGCTATGTCATCCAATTTATCTCATAAAAAACTGCACCAACATGACTATTTTCAGTCGTGTTGGTGCAGTTTTAATACATATGAATTTTTTCGTCATCTTGACTGTATACCGTCTCTACTTTAAGACTTTCTTTATCTGTTTCTCTGTGGCAATCGGGTAGATATCATCCATATGCTTCACTATCCTCTCCCATGACTTCTCCGGGTTCTCACCATATGCGGACGTCACGTGGTCATATCCCCACAGTTTCTCCGGCATGGAATACATAGCCACATTCCATCCGTATTCCGCTCCCTTTTTGTTCACCCGCTTTCTGAAGTCACAGGCACACAGATAGGTCTGCATCTGAAGCTGTGTCATCGTACCCTCAAAGCCCTTCTCGCCGTCCTTGCCAAAACCGGCAAGCTTCTTGATATCAAATGAGAACAGCTCTGTATCATACATGCTCTCCAGTTTTTCTGCTGCAAATTCGACATCGCTCTCCTCATCAATCCGGTCAGCCATAAACAGATCCATGACCTTCTTCTGTCTGAATGATGCAAGCTCATCATCCCATCTGGCATCGAAATCATATCCCGATCTTCTGTAATTTGCAAAATATGGGAACCATTTCTTTGAAATAAATCCCGCCTTGTTGTGAAAGAATTTGCCGTATGCGATATCACCTCTTCTGGCTATGATCTCACGCCACACCCAAGGATCCCTCTGTGCATCCTCACTCCACCAGTATTTCTCCGTGGTTCGCTCTTCCACCGAAAATCCAGGTATCTCATTGCGGAAAAGAGGCAGGAATCCCACCTCTTCTATATACCTGGCAAGCTCATCCACCGTGTGCAGGCACTCCGGATCATCCTCTGAAACGCCATACATAATCCATGTTCCATCTTTTGATTCCATAAACTCTCCTATGCCGTTATTCCTTTTATATAGCTGCGTCCAGTCATACGCGGATCATTTCCCATTCGCTTCGTTTTTCTATATAATACGCCCCTCAAGGTGATCCATCTCATGGAGCACTATCTGAGCTATATATCCATTGAAATTCATCTTCTTTTTCTTAAATGACGCGTCCTGAAATTCAACCTCTATGTCTCTATACCGCGTCACTTTCCTAGTTCCATCAAGGGAGAGACACCCTTCCTCTGTCTCGTAAGCCCCCGACTTTGACAGAAGAACCGGATTCAGCATGACAACATTGGCAAATCCCATACTGACGATGATTATCCTCTTCTTATATCCGATCATGTTGCCCGCCATGCCGACGCACCTCGCCTGATTTGCCGCTAATGTATCCTGCATATCTGCTATGATCCCCGCATCCATAGGAGTCATCGGAGATGACTTCTGGCTGAGAAACATCTGATCTCTTACTATTTGTTTTACCATTGGGTATTACCTTTCCTTATCTACTCACCATTCTTCACATACAGGAATATTTTTGACTTGAGAAGCCTCTTCGGTGTTGCCGAGATCTCGCATATCTCCTCATATATACGGTTGCACACGATAAAATACGCTGCCATCGCCGTCAACACATTCTTCTGATTTGCCCGCTGGAAATTATACATTCCAGTCTTCTCGTTCCTGTCACTTCTGGCATGTTTCACCAGATTATAGTCATTCCACCAATCTGCGATCCGGTCACCCACAAACGCACTGAACGGCTTCAGCTCAATATCCTCAAAAGTATCTATCGTCCTCACCGCATCCAGCCGGATATCCGGGAATTTTCTAAGCACAGGAGTAAGCCTGTCATGTATGCTGTACTTCTTCCTGTAATCATCCTCCTCGACTATCTTGCAATATATCTCTATCAGAGAGTCTATATTGCTGCAGATATTCAAGAACATATTTATGTATCTGCTTGAAAATGTCGAGAAGTTGCTCTTGTGGATATCCACATACTCAGAACTGATCCGGACATCCTTCTCAATGATCTGGTATTGTTTCCAGAAAATATTCAGGAACTCCTTCTCAGTTATGACAACTCTGGTCTTCTTCACCAGAACATTTACCCACAAATGTCCCTGACCTGTCCTGTCAGTTCTCACATCCTGACTCGTCCATACATCCTCAAGGACCGCGCCTGAAACCGAATACACCATATCACAAACCTTTGGCTCGGTATAATTGGCAAATGTTCTTCCATCATCCCGCGTCTGCTCACCTTTTCCATACTTCCACGAAGCATAAAATACACCATCAATCTTAAGTGCTTTCATAACCTTCGCAAAGATCTTGATCATATCACCCTTGTCAACATGGAGCATCGAGGCACATGCCCACACAGCATCAAATTCATTTTCGTACTTCATGTCCTCAATGCGCTTATGTACAGCCTCTTTTCCCGTCAGCTCCTGAGTTTTCCTGCACATAGCCTCAGACGCATCCAGAGATACGACATCATATCCCTTGTCCAGAAAATATTTGCTGTCACGGCCACTGCCGCAGCCAAGATCAAGAATCCTGCTGCCCGGCTTGAGATGTTCCTCAAATCGCTTGTAAATGTCCGACATGTCAGCATTTCTGGTGACATCGGAATATCTGTCAGCATATTTGTTGTAGTATTCTATTGTTCTGTTTGTATTTTTATCATTCATTAAAATCTGACCTCTTCCGGTTCATGTGTGGTGAAGGTTCGAATCCCCCAACACCTTCATATTCATCTAATGTTCAATCACCTTTCTTACCATCTTCTCAAATGACTCTGCAAATCTCTGGTCATCCTCATCCGTCCTCTTTCTCGGACCTTTGATATGGTTACGGCTCGACGCTCTTCTCGCCTTCTTGTTCAGGTGTCTCTCCATAAGCATCTGATCGATATTCTCATTTGTATACCACTTTCCCGATTGGTGTATCGCAAATGCACCTTTTCCCAGCGCCATTGCAGCCACGCCATAATCCTGAGTTACAACTATATCGCCTCTATGGCAAATGCTTATCAGCTTGTAGTCCACTGCATCCGCTCCGGCACCGACCACGATAACCTCACTGTAATCAGATGTGAGGACATGGTTCGTATCGCATAGAAGCGTTACCGGGATGTTGTATTTTGTTGCTATGTCTTCAACTATATCAACCACCGGACACGCGTCAGCATCAACAAATATCTTCATTGACCTAGTCCTTTCTCGTGCTGTCTCTACAGCAACGCCTTTAATTTAGACGCCTCCTCTTCTGTAAGTGTCACACCCTTACCCATCTTCTCATGCTCCGGTGCCCACTCTCTGATATCATACTTTGGTGTGCCACCATTCCACGATATCTTATTAAGTTCCTTAGTCCATCCCTTTGCACTTTCCGATATCACTCCTATGTGCTCCACTATTTCGTATTTAAAATCTGCCATTTTTATGTATCTCCTTTATCCTTTAAAGATAAAGCCCGTCACAACTCTTTGTTTGATGTGATGGGCCGTTGTCAATCATTATATCTGTTTTTATGAGGCTTTTCAATGATACTATATCCGCAGGAATGTAGGATTGCAATTATTGGAGTGAAGAAAACAATTCTTGATCTATCATGTCCATTGACTTCATCTTTGACAACCACTCATCTGGTATACCTTCAAGTCCATACATGATTCCCGCAAGTCCCCCGGCTACCGCTGCTGTCGTATCCGTATCGCTGCCCAGATTCACCGCCTTGAGCACACAATCCCTGTAGTTATCCGTCGTAAGCAGGCACCACATAGCCGCCACAAATGTATCAACCACATAGCCTGAAGATCCCATGCCATCACTTCTCAACACATTTTCAATACCGATAGCTCCCGACAACTTTGAATTGCCCGGCACATGTCTCTTTATCGACTCTGCAAGTGACACACCATTTACAAGATCAATGGCAATCCTGACATAACACACACAGGCAAGCTTTGACAAGCTGTGTGCATGTGTTATAGCTGACACAGCCTCTATCTCCGCGTCCGTTATCCCTTCAACAAATGCCAACGGAATGATTCTCATGAGTGAACCATTGCCATTGGACCACTCGCCATCACATCCCCTGCCGGACCTGATAGCCTCCGCACATGTATTACCACAGTCAAACACTTTTCCAAATGGTGTATATGCTCCTTCATTTAGCCATCTGCGGAATCTGTCTCTGATATCATCCACGTCAACTCTGCCACGCGCTTTGATACTGGCACAAGTGGCAAGCGTCATACTGGTATCATCCGACCATGTTCCCTCCGGCTGATTGTGCGTACCGTAGCCTATCATATCTGTACATTCAAATGCGCCCCTGAATTTAAATTCATACGGAACGCCCAACGCATCACCTACGGCAAGACCGTAGATGGCGGATTTTAAAGAATCTGTCTTGTCATTCATATCTCTTTCTCCCTTCATATATCATCACTGCACTTTTGTCCTTTATCACATCAATATATCCTACAGTGGTAAGTGATGCGGTTAACAAATAATGTCATTATTCTATAAATTTACATTACTCTATCTACATAAGATTACTCAACACTAACAGCTAGACGTGTCGCAAACGCATCTACAATAGTAGAAATTATTTAAGGTTACTCAACTTTAATCTTACTCATATCTCACCTCAAAATCTACAACAGTAGAAATTATTTAAGGTTACTCAACGTGTGATACATAATGGCATACGCAGGATCTACAACAGTAGAAATTATTTAAGGTTACTCAACAGCAGTCATATTACCATCGAGGAAGTATCTACAACAGTAGAAATTATTTAAGGTTACTCAACTAGTGAGGGCGTAGATCGACCACTATATCTACAACAGTAGAAATTATTTAAGGTTATTCAACCAATACACCATATTGTTACCGATATGAATCTACAACAGTAGAAATTATTTAAGGTTATTCAACATTCTTACGCCCCTTTTTCATGTACGCATCTACAACAGTAGAAATTATTTAAGGTTATTCAACGATTAATGATACCTATGTGATAGACAATCTACAACAGTAGAAATTATTTAAGGTTATTCAACCATGGCAACAGTAGATAATCTTGAAGTATCTACAACAGTAGAAATTATTTAAGGTTATTCAACAAGCGCATAGAACAGACTAACCAGGCATCTACAACAGTAGAAATTATTTAAGGTTATTCAACCGGAAGGAGGTGAAGGAAAGAGTGAGATCTACAACAGTAGAAATTATTTAAGGTTATTCAACCTCGCTATAAGTCGCAATTTATTATCAATCTACAACAGTAGAAATTATTTAAGGTTATTCAACTCCAAATTGGTGTTTGTGCACAATTTTTTTGTTTTATAACCACTATATACAGTCTTTTTTTGTTTGTTATGTTCATATCTGTTGAGTAACCCCTTAATTTTTCCTCAGAAAGACTGAGGTTTGCATTACTGAATAACTATAAAATTCTTCTCGTCATTCTTGGCATAACCAAATCTTAACACCTCACAACTCGATGACATCTTAAATATAATGACACTGTCCTCTTGTGTGAAGTTTTTTTCAAATCTATTAGTTATATCAGTAACTATGTTATCTATTATACGCTGACTGTTATCAATTTCAAATACTGAATATTGTAATCTATGTCCAAACCTAGATAAATATTTGGAAAATTTTGTTCTCAATTTATCATCTGATATATCATAACTCACAACGATCATATATACGCCTCCCCTGTTGAACATTTCACTTCTAATGTAATTCAAAAGTCGGTAATTGTTCCACACTTTTCCTTTTCATAAAAAATCTATAATACCTTTGTATATATAAGAAGATATCATCCTTATAATCAAGTATTGCCGACATGATAAACTGTATATACGACGCATTGTTTTTCATTTTCAAACACCATCTGGTTCCATACAATTCAAAATCATCCATTTTACATTGACCTAGATTTATCGCCTTTCTTATTGCATAATCCACGATTGGTCTCATTGGTTCCATTAGATCACATACCAGTGATTTTCTCATATAAAAGCACCTGTGAAAAACTCCATAATATGTGTCAAATCCATATACCTGAAGCATCGCATCTACAATATTAAAAAGCATAGTATATCCAATATCTAGTGTAACATTTAAGTAATCACTCTTTATACGAGGTTTTCTGCCATTCCAGGATACATTATCAAACATTCTTGGGAAATATACTTTTGCAGCATTTCCCTCTATTCCCATAACACTCAAATAATCCATATCACTATTCAAGGAATTGGCAAGATTATCCAATATTGATATTCCTTCATTTAGATAATCATTCCTATTTCTTATCTTCTTTAAGGCCACAGACTGACATGCTTCTTCCTCTCCACAAGCATCTTTTTTCTCGAATCGTACATATCTATTCTTCCAATCAAACGATATTTATCCGAGTACACATCCAAACCTGTGACAATATCTTTTCTTGTTGAGTATTTCCCAGTATCAACAGATTCATGAGCTTTAGTTCCATTTAGCTGTGACTTTGTTTGAAACGTAAGTACATCAGCCCCTCCATAAAGTCCATGAAAATATATTGACACAGGACAAAATATAAAATCATTAAGATTCGATATCAATATTATATCATCCATTCACTAGAACCTTCTGTTCTGTATAAAATCAAACCAATTGTAATTAGTGATTGCTAACAGTTTCCTATCGAACTTCTCGCCTTCCTTCCAGTATTTCTTTACTGCCAACACATCATATAAGCCCTTTAGAGCAATGCAATACGCTCCATTTGCATCAGCATCCTTAGGAAGCTCTGTTCCATCTGCACGAATATAACTATCAGTAGTGAAGAATACTCCTTCTTCATCCATAACCGGAGATATGATTTTATCATACTCTTTTTCTGTACCATCATACTTTTCAGACTTACTGTTACGAAGCTGAACTGTAAATCTAATAATATCAAACAATTCACCTACAAACTTTTTCTGTATAGGAGATTCCAACTCATTGATATCCCCAATCAAGTTATGACCATCTGCATATTCTATATCCGTATCTTCAAACAGTTTCCTTATTCTTGCTTCAACATCTACAATCTCGTCTTTCCAGCCATAAGATCCACGTTCCTTTTTGATTCGATCACCCTGAATAAATATAGTCCAGCTAGTTTTTGCAAGAGTTGTATGGTGAGTCCTAAAATTGCCATAATCAAATGCAATCTCAAACTTATTCCTAGATGCATCATACCTTATACAATCAAGCTTATTGATAAAGTCAAGTCTGGCTTCAGCATTGGAATAAGCCTTGAAGTCAAACACATCCACAAATCCCGTCACAGGGTCTATCTTTGACGTATACGCTGCCGGAACATAAAAGATAATGCCACACTGGCTGCCCAGCTCACCCAAATTATCAGGTACATAAGTTAGCTGATAACCCTTGAGCAATCCTCCAGGTTCATCTACTGCACGGCTCTTATCTACCAAATATGCCAGCTTATTTATCAACATAGTCTCAAACTTCTGGTAAACCTGACGTTCAACTTTGAAACGACCTCTCTTAAATCCATAATTCAGATCCTCCATAACTATGATAGCATTATACTTCAATACGAGCTTCGATATCTCATGGATAACCTGTGACAGATAACCCTCTTTTATCTCCTTTATCTTTCCTATTTCCTTCCAACTCTTTCTAGCTTCATTTCTATAGTGTTCCTTATTCACAAGTTTACCCTTGTAATCATGTCGTCTAATTACATTTTTAGATGATTCGTAATTTTCAACTATATTAAATGACTTCTGCTCAACAATTCTGCCCCTACTATCAATCACCGATACATATAGAAGATTTCTCTCTCCCCTATCTATTCCGATCACATGAAGATCATCATTTTCTGCTATGAATTTTAAGACTTTTTCATTCACGTTATTCCTGTTATCAGCTTTGTAATTGATAGTAATAGGCATATGAATAAAAAACTTATCTTCTGTATATCTACGATCCTTAACTATATCCATGGTGGCTGCGTAGTGTGATACTTTATCCTTATACTTGGAGGTTTCCTCCGAGAGCTGTCCTACACCACCCTCTGACCAATACTTTACCAGTTCTAGGTAACATTGATCAGGCACAGACTCAATGACCTCAATTTCACCTTGACCATTCTCAGTTTTTTCTGTTGTTTTGTATGTTTTATTGACTAGTACCGAGCCCTTCTTATGACCTCTTTTATGCTGAATACTTGACTTTCGGAAGAACAATTCGGCCTCACCATTGAGCTTTATGACAACGTCACTAAGATTCTCCTCACTGAATATATTCTTCAGATATAGTGTATGTAGATTCTGCATTCCCTTACTATTCGGAGCGAAGTCTTTATTGTATATCTGAAATAAATATATCTGACCATCTCGGTCCATCTGGTTAATATCATCTTCGCTAATATAGGACCATTCTATCTTATATCCCTGTCTCTCTACATCCTTGTAAAACTCTGATATATCATTGTAGGTTTCTGTAGCAGCAAATTTAAAATTAAAGATCTGGTAGTTTGGATAGGAATCAATGCATTCTTTATAATAGTCAATCAGTTTACGACAAAACTCCAAATCAAAATTCGGCGATGATTTTAGATGTTTATTCTGGTTATATCCATACATTATTTCATCTGGTATTCCATGCGATTTTTTCCAAGCGTTTGAGCTAATGAATACATGTGGCAATGTCTTACTTGCTCCTGGGAGCAGATAATAATTCATCTTCTTATAGTCTGTATCACTTCTACGCCTGTCCTCTCCTGCCATAATATCTTTTGAAGGTTTATTGCCAACATTTAAAATTGCCAGGTAGATCTTTTCATCGCGCAAGAGAACAACGACATTGTTGTCAAACTCCTTCGACTTTGACCATCCATTTGCAAGAGTTGGGGAGCCGAAATTTAGCTTTATCTTATCCTGACTATATGGTTTCTGCGTAACGTAATTCCTCACTTTATTATAAAGAGGTACTATATCAGACAAATCGTAATATATCTCATCAAGCTCCGAATAGAACTCCATATCCCTATCAACCAACTCGTCAATCATAAAATCCTTGGCCCAATGATAGATACTCATGTAAGTATCAAGATACTCCTTTATCTCATTTATCATATGCTCATTCTGAATCATCTTGACTGAATCATCCATGTCAAAGGTTTTATAATTAAAATCAACTAATATCTCTGTTATTCCTGCAACATACTCCGTTGCCTCATGTTCCAGACACATTCCATCCATTTTATAATACATATCCACAAGTTTCTTCAAATCAAGCAGACTACAACTCTTTATTTTTTTAATTTCTGTTTGTATCTTTGCATCTTTTTTGTCATCTTTACCGCGAACAGCGCCAGAAAAATAATTATACATGCTTGAGGCAATCACATCCCACTTATGATCTATGTATTTAGATACGCTTTCAAAAGCTTTAGAGGATACATATATTCTTTCCATATCATATCCCGTAACCTCCTGACTTAAAGTTCTAAGTCGATCCAAAATATCTTTTTCTTCGAGAATAGTACTAAAAGAATTGATCGCATCTATAACCTCCCCATCAGTCTGGAACCCAATGGGAATCTCGAACCCCGATTCCGATCGACACAAAATCTGTTTGTGTAATCTCTCCATTTTGAACTTTGATCTGGATATCTTTTTGTTCTGGCAATATTGATTCATATGTTGATTGATGACGCCACATATATTGTTATACCGATCAATATCCTTCTGACATATAAACTCACCGTAACAAGCTCCTGTGAATACATCCTCCAGTGACATATTCTGCAAGTAAGCACAAGCATCTTCCGCAATTCCTGCTACCTCATCACCAGCAATCTCTGCAATTCGATTAAAAGCAGTTATATTATCTAGGTGAATTCTAGCATTAACATTGACAATCCTGTGAGGAATTGCTGATGCAATATTCTTGTCAGAAAAAACGTTTTTTCGACTGGCCCAAAAGTCAATAAAATAACCCGAAAATCCATAAAACACTTTTACAGCCTCTATTCTCGAAGCTGCATCGCCATATTTATCAACAATATACTCTGGCAAGATCTTACTTATCATATCTGCTTTTAGCATATCCTTGTATATAGGATCCGAAGAGAAGATCTTCCCTATTTCTTTACGGGTAGACTCCTGTATTTTATCCAATTCCTTTGAAACCTTATTACTCTTATCCAGCTTAGCCTTCTTCATTATATCGAATAGTTGTTCCCAATTTATCCCCTGTAAAGCATCTAGCTTTCGATTAATGAAATCACGGTAAAAATCGTCCATCATTTCCTTTACGATATACTGGTTTTCGGCCTTAACCGCATCTTCTGCGATGATTGCACACTCTTTTATATGTTTCCCGGTGTACTCACTTCCCACTCTAAGTTCATTGCGTAAAGTTTTACTCACTGAGTTGCCTCCAATGAATGGTTCAAACGAATTATTCGTATTGTTATTCATAGTTTCTACCTCGCTTTCCTAAAATTGTTTTTTTCTCTTGGTTAGATATTAACACATATTGTAATCAAAATCAAATTTTAAACATAAATGTAATTTGCTATTTTTTTGTATAAAAGAAAAACGCGATATATCGCGTCGTCTTTTTACATTTATGTTATCTACAAAAGTAGAAATTATAATGAGTTTTACCATTCGTATATCGTATAAAAACTCACAATATATTCTACTTTTATAATTACATATATGTCAATCAATACTTTGCACTATATGTAAATTTTTGACCACGCAATCAACATCTAACTTCGTTACTCCTGTTTTTACAATATGTATGTGTTCCATATAGGCTGACTTTCCTTACATACTTAAAGTTTCTATCGCGAAAGGTCCACGTGATTAGCTGAATTGATCATTTCCGGTGCCACATTCTCGGTGTTATTTATCTATTGGTCTTGTGAATTTGCACTTCGGATATGCGCTACATCCCCAGAATGCGCCATATTTGCCATTTCGCTTCACAAGATCACTGCCACAAAACGGACACTTTGTCTTGATATTTTCAATATGCTGTTTCTTTTCAGCGGTGCTCTTATTGGTCAGATTTGTCAGCTTGTCCTTCATCGCCACTATCTCATCATGAGTGTACTTAACTGGCATACTGTCAATCTGAGAACGTAACCTTTTGAGCATATGTGGTCTACGCACTATTATAACATCCGATGTATCTGGCGGTACTTTCTTCAATGTGCACCTCTCAGAAAATACTATGTATGACATAAATTCTGACATTGGCTTTCCCAGATATTCAGCCAACGCTTTTATATGTGTCCTATTCTGCTTTATTGGATTATAAAACTTATGCTTCTCTCCATTCGGAAAGCTCTGTGTCCAATTCAGCTGATTGTAATCGCCAAATATCCATCCACTATAATTTTTACTTTCAATTACAAATATGCCCTTCTCATGTATCATCAACATATCTATTTCCGTAGTCTTGTTGCCTGTCGGGACATAAACATTCTTGAGGACAACTAGATCACCAGCTATGTTGTCATGTGTAAGTGCATATTCTGTTAAATACTCACCGTACTGCCCTACATTTCTGTAATGCAGGAGTGAGGTTATTATGCCTGGCTGTTCGCCTTTTAGTATTTCGAATAATCCCATTTATCCCCCTATAAAACAAATTACTCAATTTACAATTTTACTTTTGGTTATTTAATAATATTAATTCCATATAATCTTCAAAAAAATTTATACTATCGTCAATTTTCATTAATACATTTATAAATAATACTGTAATAGCAACGAAACATATACATACATCAATAATACTTTTTGAAGTATCATAAGCAATCTGTGGAACCACTAATTCTAATGGAAGTATTATATTTTTAGTCACTTCTTTTGCCTGTTTTATTATTCTTAGTTTTTTATTCAAGAAACGATAAAAATCTTCATTATTTTTTAAATTACTATATTTCTTCTGTACGTATTCTTTCCATTGTGTATATTTTTCAAAAGATTTCGCATCATCATTATTTAATGCCACTCCAATTTTTTTGTATACCTTTAATTCTTTATGATAATCAAAAAGGTATGGCTCTCCTCCCAAAATTAAGATAATTTTATTATGTTGCTTTATACCATCTACATTTATATATATCACCCACAATCCGAATAGTAGAATCATAACACCCACAAAAATGTTCTTTATATTTCCTCTATACAGATTTTTTACTACACTGCATATTCCTACTCCTATAATAATAACCGATACTACTATTCCTATTTTTTGCAGTTTATAATTTACTAAATATTTTTTATAATTATTGATCATATCAATTTATATTTTCTCCTCCGCAACCATACCAATCTCGCCGCGTCTCTCACCATACACAACCTTCTGCGTACCACTTATACTCATAGCTCCACCGACATCATAATACTTCTCAAAGAACTGTTTCAGTTTTTTCTATGACTACCTGTTTCTTCTTGTCACGTCTACTTCCGCCAAATCTTGAAACTGGCGACATAAGCTTGTCTATGTCAGTTCCGGCTGTTCTGATTTCTCCATCGCGGTATGCAAATTCTATATAACACCTTGTGTCCTCTGGATTCAGGTGCTCTTCAGATATGATCTAAGCAAGATCTTTCACGCTACTTTGCAACAAACTCCCGCCATTCAGCCATTACATCCTCTCCATCGTTGATTTCTGCAATAAAACTTTCTATCAACACTTTCTTACTGCGGAGTTCTGGTCTTGCCTCTATTGCCCGCTTAATAGTTATGAGGACTTCCTTATCTTCAAAATGTGTATCATGATTTTTTTGACAAGCATGAGTATATAATCTATGTTGATTTCTATTTGCTTTATAAGCCCAACCGCAAATACAATATCATTTGTTATATCTATACAATCCCCTCATCTGTATATCAACGAATCACATTATGGCAATTACAACATTGCTGAACATTTCCGACTGAAATAACAAATGGCATAAGTTTATTGATGTTTTGCCAGCATGCTACACAATATCTTATATGCTTTCCCGCCTTCTCTTCACTCCTTTTTATATAATATCCTTTAGGTTTAAGTTCCAGATCATCTTCTGTAATTTTTGATTGTTCCAGCGCTTCGATTTTCTTTTCCAATTCACGCTTTTCTTCTTCCATTTCCAATAAAGCAAGTTTAATATCAATTAATTTTTCAACAAGTTCCAGATTTTTCTGATTCTTAGCCTCATCAATCATATCCCTTACCATCTGGTATATATCCATAACAGCCCCCATGTTTAACCCCCATTATTCTATTAAAATCTTTCTAACTTTTTTAGTTATAAATTATTTAAAAGCTCCTTTGCATCACTTATTACCTGATCTAAATCTTTTTTTCGTTTTCTTGATATATCCTCTTTGTCTAATAAATCCCGCATTTTTTCCATTTCTGTTGACATTTTGTATATATTTGCATTTATATCTAGAATCTTACGTTCTGTTTTTATATCCTCTTTTGCAGCTATCTCATCTATTATAGTCTTCATATATAGCATCAACTCCGATCTCGCTGTATAATCAGCAGCTGTGTAATAACTTAACCTTCCATCACTATATAGCTTATATACCTTGTCTTTCATCTGCTTGTCTGGATCATATACCCCTATAGAATATCCACCTTTACTTTTAACCAATCTCATACACGGTATATCAGTCGCACTATCACCTATATACACAATATTTTCATATGGAATATATAAATCCGAATCACTCATACTATCATTTACTCGTTCATCAAATTCCTCAAATATTCCTTTTGCGATTCTAAAAATATACTGCGTTTTATTTGTATAATTCACAGCTTGCGCTGGCCACTCAGCAATTCCATCAGTCGAGTAAAGATATGAAGAAGCATATATTCTCTTGAACTTATCCGCAATGTCACTTCCTTCTATTATTTCCTTAAGACCCGATGAGATAATATAATGTTCAACTTCTATATTTTTCCTCTCCGCATATTTATTCACTCTATCAAACCATTCTTTAACACCATTATAAAGAGCCACTTTCTTACCGGCTTCATTAAAATATTCTCTCTTTATAGATCTTCTTTTTGCCTTTGATAATGTTAATAACTGATACATCCATGCTAAATTATTATCCATTAAATTTTCCCTTGCCAAGTCATTAGATTGATCCCAAAATTCATTTTTATCCATTTCCAATGATGGAATTAACGTAAATGACTGCATATCGTCTGGAGACAACGTTTTATCGAAATCATAACATATTGCCATTTTACGTGATCTATTTCTTATGTGCTCTTTCAGTTTATTAGTGTCAAATTCAATCATATTATTCCTCCAACATAAAATATCATACGGTCAACCATTTCAATATTTCTACTATTAGTCCCCCTTACTCAAACAAATAATTTAATCAACAAAATACCCTATAATTTTACAATTTAATATACAATATGTAAACTTCCCCACTTACCCCCATGACCACTCACCCCCATTTTTCGACCGTTCGCCGGCGATTTTGACGCATCTCATATTTTCTTTACCAAATCTTAGCCAGATTGCAACATATTATGACATAATCACAAACGGAACACTCTCTTCATCCAATTTCACAGTCTTACATACCATTTTGATCCTATAACATATGTAACATCATTATCTGGACTATCAGTAAGTTCAACCATATCAATCTGTTATATATCGCCCAGCGCATATATTCTTTTTTATGTACATCAATCAACACAAGACCACATGCCTTCGCCGAACACCTTGTGCTTTCCCCTGCCGCCTATCTTTACTCACATATAAACGCAGTCAACATACCACAATTACTTACACAAAAAAGGGCAGCCACACATATATGTGACTGCCCTGAACCGCCCGGTATTTTCCGCAGGCATTGCTATTTGGATCAATATCTGCTATATACAGCCTTCGCCGGTGCTGCAACCGCCCTAGCCTTTATCAGCTTCGAATAGGTCGTATATTTTGACTTTGTGATCTTAAATGTTATTTTTGAATAAGTGTTCTTGAATGCATACTTACCTACTGTCTTAAGTTTTTTAGATGCAATCTTTACACTCTTAATGCTCTTACAACCGTAGAATGCTGATTCACCGATAGTCTTTACTTTCAGACCGATCTGTACATTATCAAGCTTTGTACAGCCGGCAAATGCACTCTTGCCTATTGTAACTACATTGTTGCCTATTGCCACTGACTTGAGTGCCGTACACTTGCTAAATGCGCTTGTGCCGATAACCGTCACCTTGTTGCCTATTGCCAGTGTCTTAAGTGTGGTACATCCACTAAATGCATATTTACCTATTGTTTTGAGGTTCTTCTTTACAGGCATGCTCTTCAGCAGCTTACATCCGTTGAATGCGTATGAGCCAATGCTTGTGACACTCTCGAATGAAGGAATTGCCGTGAGCGCCTTACATCCGTTAAATGCATATGCATCAATCTTCGTTACATTTTTTCCTCCTACTACTAACTTGAGGTATTTGTAACCGTTAAATGCTTTTGTGCCTATTGATGTAATCTTAAATGTTACACCGCCTATAACTACACTATCTGATATAACAAGTTTTGTATATTTATTGTTCGATGCGAGCTTTTTCACTCCAACTAATGCCACACTTCCATTGCCGCCTGCAGCTGTGTTCGTGATCTTGTACTTATACACTACATTCGTCCTTGGCTGGGTAGCTGTGTATACAACATTCTTGCTGGCAACGATCTTGAACGTCTTACTGATCTCTCCTCTGTAGCTGCCCTTTCCAGTGATCTTTATAGTTGCAGTGCCAATCTTGTTATTATTCCTGTATGTCACCCTGTAATCTCTGTTTGCGACTAGTTTTGTTCTACTTCTTGTAACTGTAAGACCGGTGAATTGTATTGCTCTTCCCTTATATACTACTTTTTCGCTTACACCTGTTATCTTGAACCTGTATGCTGGATTTGACAAATCTATGCCCTTTGCCTTGATTGTCTCATACCTTCTGTATCCGCATACTGTGCAGGCATATACCTTCTTACCGGTTCTTGTATCAGTAGGTGATTCACTGACTGTGCCTCTATCCCATGTATGTGCAGCCTTATCGATGACATCTCCACATGTACACTCATGCCAGTGACTTGTCTCATCGCTTACATAATCCTTGCCATACTCATGTACGTGTTCCTTCTGTATCTCAACCTTAACTTGGAATACCACACCTCTGTACGCTCTGTTCCAGCCCGCAACTGCTGTCCAGTCATAGTTAGTTATATCAATAGGCTTAAAGCACAGCTTGTATGTTCCACCATCTTCAGCCTTTGTTGTTCTGTCTGTGTACCATGTGTAGATTCCATTCTCTGCCTCCGGAAGTACTATATCAGCCAGAGTGTCATTCTCTTTTGCTGTGAGCTTGTCTATAGCCTGTGTGAACTTAGCCTCAGCCGGCTTTACTTCAACTGTGATCTCTATATGCTCTGCTCTTTCATATACATCCTCATCAGATGGCACAAATGTTGCAAGGAACTTCTTTGTTCCAACGTCACCGACTGACTCGTCAGCATTTTCCCAGATGAACATTCCGCCTTCTGCTTCTGGAATAACAGCCTTTCCTACAGTTTCTCCATATATAGCTGTCACTCCCTCAGGTACAGTGTATACAGGATCCTGCTTTCTCACATATACCGCAAGTTTCACAGATATTCTGACACTGCCGTCCTCTAACTGCTCATACGTTCCTGAAGCGGTGTCAAGCTTGCTCCAGTCATAGTTGACCGTATCATTTGGTACAAAATATGCATCGTAACCGTCCTCAGATCCAGCCTTGCCAACCAACTGTGTGCTGTCTGCCCAGCTATATACACCAAACGCTGACTTTGGAAGTGCTACATCAGCAAGTGTTTTGCCTGCATATGCGTTTCCAGCCTTTGATGCAGCAAGTGTAGGGATACCCTTCTCTATCTTCTCTATGGTAAGCGTGAATTCAGCTGTGGTCTGGTTCTGTCCTCTCACAATGATCTTCACTGTCTGAGCCTTGTCAGAAGCCTTGACCGGAGTACCATATATCTTGCCGCCTGACATCGCAAGTCCATCAGGAAGGGTCTGCCCCTTAGCAAGTGAGTATGCGACATATCCGTTTTCAACATTCTCATCATTCTGAACCTCTATCTTTGTGAGGTCATAGAGCGGAGCATACTTGCTAGTTGCCACTCCAACCTGTGCTGTAACCTTGTCCTCAGACTTCGCAAGAGTTATATTGGTTGCTTCCTGCTTCGCCATGTTGATCACAGCATGTGTCGGCTCATATGCCACTGTTCCGCGCCACTTGACATTGTTACTTGACGTTGCCTCATTCTGGGCTGAACCATATACCACAGAATCTATCTTCATTCCGTCTATCGGTTCGCCGTCAACTGTCACATAGAAATCCATATTTCCAGCTATGTATACATTTGTATCACCGTCAATGCCTGACGTCTTCTGATAGTTAGCATTTGTTGCCGCTATGCTTATCTTTGCATCCTCACCCTTGAAACAGTATGCTGGACACTCTGCATCAACTTTATAATACACACTGCTGTAGTTCTTCAGCACATACTTGAAATTCGGAATAGTTGTTGTGAGTACCTTTCCAATATTCGAGAAGTTGTTATAATATGTCTCTTCCAGAGAACCATAATTTACTATGGTTCCACTGTTGACCATATTTCCGAATGTAAATGCAGCATCTTCACGGTTGATGAACATTGAAGAAGCATTGATTATTGTACTGTATGATCTGTTTGAAACAGTTGTGACAGTTCCATAGTTGTCAACTTTACCGCTGATACTTGATGCGCTGCTGTCACCAATGTACATATTCTTCTTTGTATTCCAGATTCCATTGTTGACAAATGTTCCCTCTACATAGACATTGCCTTCTGAGGTCCATGTTCCGTTATTCTCAACATCTCCTTCGATGACAGCATTTGCTGTATGCTTAATTGATGCACCCTCAGCAACTTTGATCTTTGAACCAGAAGTTACATTGAGGATATTGGTCTCAATGTTCTCATCAACAGTGTATGTACCGCCGAGGACAAGTTTATCATTGATCTTTAAGAAGAGTGAGCCATTATGTGTCACCTGGAAATACTCTGAAAGTCCTGTAACACTCGCAGTTGTATTGCCACTGACATCATTGAAATAAATATCATTTACCTCTCCGCTTGCAGCAAGAACGATCTTACCGCTCACAGCACCTTCTGTAGCCGATCTTACATTTATATTACGTATCTTATTGTTCATATTACCGTATACAAATGCTTTTGAACTATCATTCGAATTTCCACAGCCTATATAACCTGACTTCAGCTCAGCATTCAGATCTCCAGCCACATTGGAACCGTTTACAAATGTATTTATTCTTCCCGCATACCAGTCACCATTCAGAGTGTAATTGACATCTCCTGACACAGGTGTCCTGTAAACTCCGTAGAAGAAAGCGTATGTGCTTCTATTCAACTTTGTACCATAGGCAAATGCCTCTCTTGTACTCAACACACCTACCTCTGCATTTACATCCCCAGATACACTTCCTCCGCTTGTGACATACAATTCTTCCTTACCTGTGCTTGAATAATTGTCGTCCGCATACATCATAGCTGTCTTTGTGAACGCAAAATTCATCGTCTGCAGATCTGAATTATATGCACCATAGGCCTTCTTATATATCTTTCCGCCTTCTGCCATGAAATTCACCGCAGCCGCATGTGCATTGTATGCGCCATATATTTCTGTTCTTACAGTGCCTCCCAGCACCTTTACAGTAACATCACCCTCAACAGTTACATTTGCTGCTCCGGACTCGTTTGAACCTGCACCATACAGGGAACCTACCGTACCGCTTCTGAGAACTATTGATATATCGCCGGTATATGCATTGTCTCCATCTGTATAACCGTATATCTTGCACTTCGACAGGTCGTAACTTGTCTCACCACCTATCTTAAGTGCTCTGTTGTTGTCTGCAATTCCGTCATGGTCTGCATCCATGTATATAGAAGACTTTGATGCATTTGACGGATCTGCTATTATTACCACTGAACATCCAGCTAGATTTATCTTACTTACGGATGCATCAGTTACCACTTTGTTGATATCGGGCACTTCCGTGCCGGCAGCCTTTACTGTAAACTTTACGTTTACATCAACGGATGTTCCATTTCTTCCTGTCACAACAAATGTCACATCTGTCTCACCTGCTTCGGATGTCTTGCCTGTGATCTTGCCATCGGCAAGCACAAGTCCTTCCGGAAGCTTTGAACCGCTCTTTACTCTGTACTGCATATCTGTGCCGTATGATGAAGTGGTGTCTCCTGTCACATCAAGTGCTGTGAGATCATATACAGGTTCCTCAGCTGTATAGCTTGTATCTGCTACGATCACAGGATCAGCATATTTCTTTGTCACTGCGATCTGATCTGCCACATAATCAGCTGTTGCGCTCATAACTGTATTTGCTGTTACGACCAGCGCTGATCCCGAATCTCCCTTTACTGGATCTCCGCCATTTATCGATACATATACTGTGTATCCCGGTACATCTGTATACTTTGCCGTGACTAAAGAATTGTTTCTTGCATATATCAGTCCCTCGTATTCCACTACCCTGCTCTGAGTTGGAATGGAAACCGAAGTTCCCTTCATGTTCGTAGTACCGCTTTCAACATTGTAGTAGATTCCGGCCCACGCGCCTGCATCTACACCTTCTGCAAACTCTCCTGCCTTTACCCATGTTCCCTCATTTGAGAACTTGTCTGAAGGGCACTTGAATGTTCCTTTCTGATATACTTTTGCCCAGCTGTCTGATATCTTGACTTCATCTGCCTCAAACTCTGACTCTGCCCCAATAGTAAGTACATTATTGTAACTTGTCATATACAGAGTATTTATCTTGACATCTCCATCAAACTGAGCAGATGAATTTCTAGAGAATGAAAGACTGCCGGCGGTAATCGCAGCCGTTGCTGTAAGCTTTGCTTTTTCATACATCCTCAGATATCCTGTGAGCTCAAGCGGAGCCTCCACTGATGCTTCAGATTCACTGTCCAAAGTAAAATCATTTGCAGCAAGCTTCTCTATAACTGTATACTTCTTGTATATCATGATATTATCTGTTGCTGTTCTGAGAAGCGCTCCTGTGTATGTTGATGTACTTCCACTTGACAACCCACCTTTGATTACAGCACCTGTGCAGTTCTCATAAGAGATCGTACCATCTACCTGGGTATTTACAATCGCATATACCTCACCCACATTACCGCCTTTGATAACTACCGCAACAGCATCTCTTCCGCTGCTGCTCAGTTCTGAGTCGACCGCACCATATATCTTCTGTACGCTTCCTCCCAGCATCGTTATCTTTATGCTGCGCTTAAATTCGCTGTCATCAACTCCAACCACGGTGTATTCTGACAGATCCCCGCTGACTAACGGTGTCTTGTTGTCAGCCTGTCCATCCTTGTTGGAATCGATATAGATCTCTGTGATCGCAGGACTTTCAGCCCCTGTCTCATCCGCCGAAGCTTCCGCACTGTTCGCAGCAGCCTGCAATACAACCGATGTTCCATTCAGACTTATCTGTTTATTCTCTTCATCGACTGTTATACGTCCGTCCGTATTGTCCTGAATCTTCTGTTCTTTTGAAACAACAACATTCAGCGTGATCTGTGTCTTTGTTCCATTCTTTCCTGTTATATAGATTACTGCTTTCTTTCCATCATCATATGCTCTGGTCGGTGTTCCAATTATAAGACCGCCATCAAGCTCAAGCCCCTCCGGAAGGATATAATCCTTATCCATCTCATAAGTTACTTTACCCTCTTTGCCATCATTCAGGATCACAACATCCGACATATCATACAGTGGCTTTTCTGCTGTATATTTCTGACCAAGCACAGCTGAAGGATCTGACACTGTCTTTGATGCCTTTATCTGCTTACCCTTTGTTGAGACTGTCACTATACATGGTTTTTTCGGCATGGCAAATGTATACTTACCTGATGCCTCTGCCAGCTCATTATCCTGGGTCTCATCACTTCCCCTAAACACTACATTTTCAAGTGTATATCCTCTCTTGACAACCGGTGTCAGCGTCAAGACTGAATCTACATATGCATACCTGGCATCCTTGTCAAAATAACAGGTGTAGCCAGGATTGCTCACTGTCACAGCCTTATCATCACATACCAGAGTAACCGGGTAGTATACATGGGCATTTTCATACAGCGTTTCGTCTGCCACTATACCCTCTTTCATATATACAGAACCGTATGCTGAATCATCTGTTCTCTTAAATGGTCCAGAGAAATTTCCCGAGTTAAAGATATTCGCACCCGCGGTGATGTATAAGCCTTCCTGGGCACTTACTGTCACTCCCTTGTTAATGACTGCATATACAGCAGATGTCGATTTTCCACTGGCATAATTACCAAAGTAGATATTGTCAGCATTTACGTCTTTATCTATAACTACTTTATTGCCGCCATAGTATACATCTCCTCCATATGTGACAATTGAATCTCCATAACCGTTGTATGCAGGACATATGTAATATCCATCAGGGAGAATACACTTCTCGTCAAATGCTACCCTTACTTTTCTGTTCTGATTCGCATTTACCTGAAAACTTGCATTCTTCATACCTGTAAAGTCTGTATTCTCTATCTTGATATCAGCAGAAAGCTCTATGGCTGAATCATTGTTTGATCCATTGCCATACTCATTCAGAAGATATACTGTACTGCCGTTATATGTACTTTCAAAGCTGCTGTCCTTCAGAGTAACCGTTGTGTTTCTGCCACTCACTTTTCCACCGTAGTTGCCACCTGCAAGACCGCACGATGCATAATGGATATTAGACAGATCCGCAGTCAGATCACCGATAACCGAATAACTGCTCAGGAGATTAAAATCACCCTTTCCTGCATTGGTGTATGAGTCTACCACCGGATTGCCAGCCGCATCGACAATTGCCTTGTCATTTGCATACTGCATATTGACATCCAGATCCTTAGCACATGTACCTGAATATGCCACTGTGCACAAGTTGCTGATGACATTCCTGATGTCAACAGATGCATTTTCCGCAAATGTAGCTGTATTCAGCACGTACAGACTGTTCTTGAAAGCACTGTCTGTCAATGTAAGATCAAAATCCCCAACAACCGTCGACGAACTGCCATTTCCTCTCAGAATATATGCATTTTCTGCGCTGCAGTTGGACACATCCATCTTGAGTTTTCCTGTTATGGCACCTGAAAAATCCAATCCATACAGATAGTTATCTGACTTTATATTATCCAGGGTCATGTGTGTCGAACCCATAGTTGAAGCATAGTACACACCATATGTGTAATATGAACTGCTGACAATGTTCTTAAACGTTATCACATTCGCATAGGCATCAGCTCCCTCCGGTGACGACTGCTCAAGCTTAGCTGAGCAAATACCATACATAGAACTTGATACATTGATATTCTCTATATCGATATTTACCATGCCCTTCACAGTTCCACTGTTGAGTCCATATACTGATGCAAATTCAGCGCCCTGTCCATCTATATCTATATCTACATCCCCAAATATGTCTGAATTTGAGGTGCCATAGACATAAATGCCTTTTCCTTTTGCATTCTTTACTTCAAATTTAAGTTTTCCTGCAATATTTGCACTATATGCCCCGTAAATATTTGAATAACTGTCACTGCACTCTATGCCGTTTAATCTGATGCTCACATCACCGGCTGCACTGGCACTGTTGCTCACACCATACATCGCATTGAGTGTTGTATTACTTATATCCACAGTAACACCACCCAGCGTATTAGCGCCATTGGTCACCGCATACACATATCCAAGCTTGGCATTCTTGGCCGTCAGGACAACATTGCCCTTCACCGCATAATCTTTGCCTGAGTATGTGCCATTTGTCGCAGCATACACATATCCACTGCCCTTGTCAGCCTTGAGCATACTGTTCACTGTGAGACTGCCATCGATGGTAGATGCATACACTCCGTACAGATAACCGATGTCAACCGTATTGTCTGTATCCACGTCCACGCTTCCTGTGGCATATCCTACCTGGATACCGTACACAGTTCCAGCAAATGCATTGTCGGTTATATCAACGTCAATATCCCCATCCATCTTGCTCTGCAGTGCACCTTGCACCTGGGAAACATTGCACTCTCCAGATATGTTGATCTTCATTGATCCTACAGCCTCTGACGAGTATAAACATGTCGCTGCGGAAACATTTGATCCCTTATTCACGGTTATTGAAACTGCCGGATTGGAATCTGTGTTCTCATATTCCATGGCTCCTTTGTAGACACCCCACACATTTCCAAGGGATGCCCCATCAACGGTGATGGAGATTGGAGTCTTAGTCTTTTCTCCATAAACACCATATACCTGATATGGAAGTATCTCTGTGCTGCCATCGATCTCAAATGCTTCCTCGCCTTCATCCAGAACTCCATCCCTATCCTTATCATTATAGACATTGAGTCTCGGCTCTGAACTCGTAGAATTCGGCGATTGTCTGATTATGACAGAATTACCATTCAGATTGATTCCTTCTACACTTGTGGTCGATCCTTCGTAATACCTGTACTCTATACCCTTTGATGGATCTGCCGTGACAAGTGTACTGCCATCATCAGTCCCCTCCGCATAGACCGCAACGCCCTGTGCCAGACACAGAGCCGCCGCCAGCGAAAGTACAGCTATACCTCCTCTTAGCTTTCTTTTTCTCATCAATTACCCTCCCTGATAAAACTTTTATGACCCTTCGTGATACATCTGCGTGCTATATTTTGTGCACTATAACGCAAAAAGTCCTGTGAATATGTAAATTTTTGCCACTTTAACCATTCTATCACAGCAAAGTTGCAAATACTATCACCAAATTCACAAGACTTTTTTATGCATATTTTTATTTTGTATTCAATTTTATGTCTAATTTCATACATTCCAGATATGTGTCCGTATCCATCACGTCAGAATTGGTATATGAATGAGCTGATACGGTATATATCTGCCCTTCTCCAATATCGCAGTACGCTTTGAAGTTATATTCAACGATCACACTTTCATCATCACACCAGTTCTGTGTAAAATAGCTGTAATAATAAAATACCCTTCCATCCATCTCCCTGCTTCCACAGTTCTGAGGCATAGCGTGGTCATTCTTCGCATAGGAATCGACATACTCTTTCAACGATTCATCATCCGTAAGCAACGCTGAATAATCTTCTATAGCTATGTATAAATGTGTTTTTCCAGAATCCGACTCATAATATGCTGAGTCCGGATCTGAATCATCTTTTCTCAAATACCCATACGGAAGTCCATACTGAACAGTACCGCCTGCACTGGTGAGGGTGTCACTGTCTGCATAATTTTCCTTGTTCTTCAGCGCAGTTTCAGAATAAATGATCTTGCCCGTATCGTCATCCGGCTCATCAGTCAACTCACCAGCATCCATCAGCTCCTGTATCCATGCAGATGACTTATCATACATCGCTTTTCGTTCCGCCTCTGTCATATCATCCATATCTTTATTGTAATTTATACAAATAAACAATCTGTCACCTTTATAATCAGGTGTAAGGAATATCTGCATATACTCACTATACTCCGCTGTCTCATCGCCCGTCTGCTGCCTGAGTGCATATCTTATATAATCCCTGTCCCCTGAACTATACTTTTCAGGATCCGCGTCAACCTCAAAACCGGCCGATCTGACGGTATCCATTCTCTCTTCCTTCGTCCCCCAGAAATCATCCAGTGTCTGCTCCTGATGCAATACCTGTATCCTGTGTCCCGTATCAGTGTCCAGAAATACGCCATTTTCTGTAACCATAACTATCTCATACTGATCGCAGGGAAACTTTATTCCATCGTACACTACATACTCTTCACTCTCATCTGCTTCGCCGTACTTTATGATATAAGAAGCGTCATGTCCCCAGGTTATCACGCCCATAAACCACAGAGCTGCGATGACAGTCAGCACTATCCCAGCGATCACACATGAAATTCGTATATAATATCTTCTCCTGCTATCCACTATGCTCTCTCCTGTATATCACTAATTGCTCTTTCTATATCCCTCTGGTGCTCCTTTGTCAGCTCTATTCTCAGTAAAATAAACATCACCAGAAATATGATCGCCATAGCACACGGTATCACAAATGTGCTTATCTCATGATCCACAGTTGCCAGTTCGCCATCGTCATCTATATAACCTGGCAGAGTGTCTCCAGCCCTGATACCCTTTGCATCTATCCACATCAGTCTGTGTTTATCATCAAGATCATCATTCAAATATGACACATCGGCAAGCGTATACTGTGTATGCACCTTGTCCACATGCATCAATACTTCGTCACTATGCTTCCATGCATTCTGAAACATGATGACAAAGCCCACCACAATGCAGAATATTGACAGTGCTGCAGCCACGTACATGACCGCACGAAGCCCACCATGACTGCCAATTCTTACTGTATGCTTCTTGCTGTCACTGCTTTCCTTATCACTGGCTTTCTTGTCACTTTCTTTCTTGTCACTGCCTTTCTTGTCACTGATCTCAGATTCTATATTGTCAGTTACAGTCTGGTTGTCGCCCACATCTGACACATTTACCGGGGCATCAGAGATCTCCGCACTCTGTCCATCATCGGTCCCCGATTCCTCATGCTGCTCCACTCCATTTACGAGTTCATCCAGGCTCAGGCCGAACATTCCGCATATATCCATCAGTTTGTCAAGGTCAGGATAGGCTTTGTCAAGTTCCCACTTGGACACTGCCTGTCTGCTGACGCCTATCTTATTGGCAAATTCCTCCTGGCTCATGTTCATTTTCTTTCTATATTCCAGTATTCTGCTTCCTATCTGTACCATCCGGCATATCTCCCACAATATCACTCTACAATATATATGTATTTGCACACCTACGCTCACGGCGCACATATAAAATAAGTATATCACTTTGTGCCAACTCTGGGCAACACGTTTTACGAGTTGCTATAGTATATTAAAACAGCCCTATGCAGGCGATATACAAAGAATATATCTGTCCCGCACAGGGCTGTTGTTTTGGAATTATTTAGTTATCATCTCTGCTATTTCGAAGTATTACAAGTCGTAACAACTGAAGTGATACTGATACCATAGCTGCAACATACGTCATAGCTGCCGCCTTTAGTACACTCTTTGCGCCCTTCAGCTCATCCGGTGCAAGATAACCACTGTCTCTTATTATCTGAATTGCTCTCCTTGATGCGTTGAACTCAACCGGAAGTGTCACTAACTGCAGTATCACCACCAGCGAGAATAACAGGATTCCAATTGTCATACAGAAATTCAGTCTCGGTATAATAAGTCCGATCAGAACCAGAGGCCAGGCAAGTGATGAACCAATATTCGCCGCCGGTATGATCGCCGATCTGACGGTCAGCGGTACATAATGTCTTGCATGCTGTATCGCGTGACCACACTCATGTGCCGCAACTCCTATGGCCGCTATCGATCTGGAACCGTACACCTTATCCGAAAGGTTGAGGGTGTGTTCCCTCGGATTGTAGTTGTCCGTAAGATCTCCCGGTATATGATGTATCGACACATCGGTTATCCCTGCATTTCTCAGTATCATATAAGCCACCTGATCCGCTGTATATCCAGACCTCGATATCACTCTCTCATACTTCTTGTAAGTTGTCTTGACCTGTGCAGATGCTATAAAACACACCGCCACGCCTATGAGTACCAATATATATGTCGGATCAAAGTAAAAACCAAAATATGGCATATCTATCACCTTTTCCTTTCATGTATTTGTTATCTTTTTCGTTTACACTATCCTATAGTATATGCCATTTCCCGTCAACATATATGGACAATACTTCATGCAAATTTCATTTTTATTGATACCGATACTTATTTGATCTCGCCCAAACTAAATGTATCAAGGTGTCAAATGTGCATCAAATTAAATACTCGCACTTACATGATCATGACAAACCCTATGGCTGAGGCTGCAGTTTCATTCGCCGTTTCTGTTGAGGAAGCTGCAAATTATTTATTTTCAACTATGTTAGTCATCATCTATCATAGTGATACATCACATTTTGCTCTATTTTGATTCCATCGTTGACTATCCAGACATCAATTCATTTACTCGTTTTTGAATCTTATCATATTCATAGCCCGCTTTCTTCAATCTGTTTTTCCTATCCTCGCCATTTCCCCAATCTCCGGCTATCACCTCTCTGGCTATCTCGTCAATTGATTTCTTCTGCGAAGCTTTCACTATAGAATTCACTTTCTCCTGAACCTTGTTATAATCATAACCTGCCGTTTTTAATCTCTTTTTCCGATCCTCGCCGTTTCCCCATTTACCAGCTATCACTTCCTTCGCGATCACATCTATGCTTTTCTTTTTTCTATCCTTATTATTCTTGTTATTCTTATCATTACTTTTCCCGCTATTGCTGTCAGAGGCTTTCCCTTTCGATTTTCCATTATCACTGTCAGTCTTTATCGCAGCACATTTTCTCCACGTTGCTTTGTCTATATAAGACTTGTTCAGGTCAAGATTTCCCTCATACCCCGGAAGCCTGCCCACAGAAGTGTACTGCCTGATAGAACAATCATACTGTCCCTCATTCCACGGATGCTCCTGATATCCAGTCTGCTCATAATCAGGATACTGAGCGACCCACAGCCTGTAGCCAAGATTTTTCACATTATCCATGGCACTCTTCTGAATATATATCAACGGTTTTACCTTGGTTTTTCTGTACACATAATCGCACCACTCCTTACACCACGCTCTATCACTTCTGCCAAACTGTGGATTGTTCTGTCCCTCCCAGTCAAGCACGAGTATGGCTTTGCCCACATATTTCTTACTGTATGCAAGGAAATACTCAGCCTCACTGTGGGGATCGCCACCATTTGCATAGTGGAATGCACCCAGAAGTTTTCCCACTTTAATCGCCTGGTCACAGTGCTTTGCAAAATACCTGTTCTTGTAATCCGTGCCCTCCGTAGCTTTCACTATCACAAAGTCACAAGGCACCTTGGTTATATCTATAGCCTCCTGCCACGCTGATATATCTATACCATCCATGTAGCCCTTTAATGGAACCTTATTAGAAGCCATAAAATTGTCTCCTGAATTCTTTTGTCTGTATATAATATTCCAGACATTGAATCAGGAGACAAACTCATGATCATTATTCCTAATCTATACTTTTTTGTACTGCATTACATTTGTTGTAGCCATGTAACCTTTATTCATGCCACTTTTCCTTATCTCCGCCCTTGTAAAACCGCTTAAATATCGATATCAGGTAGTCCCATCCCCGGGTACATATAATCGCAATGACAAACGCCCCGAAAAACGCAGCCACAGGATAATACCACACAAATGCTATGTGATAGAATGATAGTCCAACAAAAAGTCCCACCTCACACACAATGATGCTTGTGATCAGAACCTGAAAAGAGGTAGGAATCTTCTTCAGCACTCCTACCTCTTTCGTAAATTCCGTTATTATAGATATCAAAGTACAGCAAACAGCCACCATCACAAGACAAACCGCAAATCTGTCCATATGAGTTCACCTCCTTGTCCATGATATAATTTAATATATTCCGGAGGGTGGTGCGGGGTTATAAAATATTATTATGCTCTTAAATCACATTGACTATAATTTTGATATAACTTATACTGTAATTACAATTTTATACATACAATTCGTAATTCTTTTTAAATTAAACCTCGCATTAATGCGAGGTGTTTTACGTTATATAGGAATCTCCAAAATGTATATATACATATAGTAAAATTACTTCTGTAATAAAATAGAATAACGTATTTAACTAGGCAGCCGAGGGGTGTTACACCATATCCGTTCGAGTCTTGGAAGGGAGTGGTGCCTTATGAGTACATATGAGGAATTTATGGTTATACTTACCATTGCGATACTTATTGTAACTATTCTGAATAATCGAAAGTAAGAAAAAACACCTCAGCCGGCTAAGCATTGAGGTGTTTTATCTTAATTAGCTTTTTACCGGACGGATAGGACGTATCTATCGCTCGGCTGTCTTGTTAAGTATATTATACAATATTTTTGACGTTTGTCAAAAGAATAAAATTCTAAGATTACCATTTAATATTTGTAACCTCTAATCATTATATTCTTTCAATTACACAACTATGTTTGTGCTTATCACCTTTATTGTCACTATAGTCAATTCCCACGAGAACAATTTCTGCTACTTTATCAGATTTTTTATTTATATCTAAAATATGAACAAAGCCCGAAACCATTATTATAATAAAAACCATTATTATAATTCCAAGTCTACATAGTTTTGTCAAAAAACGCCATTTTCAAGTCTACATTGAAAAAAAATGTAGACTTTTCGTAGACGCCGTCTACAATATTATAACTTTTCGCCTCAATACGTCACATTTTTATAATCATATTCCAAGTGTTTTGGGTGTATAAAACCACATAAAAAGGGCTTTTGAACGATGTCCAAAAGCCCCGAAAGCATTGATTTTACTAGCTTTTTTATACTTAGAACTTACCAGCGTTAGCAGCTTCCTCAACAGAAACAGCTACAGCAACTGTAGCACCAACCATAGGGTTGTTACCCATACCGATAAGTCCCATCATCTCTACGTGAGCAGGAACTGATGATGAACCAGCAAACTGAGCATCACTGTGCAT
>CAKQQK010000025.1:0-32717 GCA_934270935.1 uncultured Coprococcus sp.
GATGCCAGCGAGAACAATATATTTCTTCTTATGTTCGCAAATCCCTGTCTGAGGATATAGAAAAATGTACTAATCTTCATCTATATATCCTCCTTCTCTCTCATCGCTGATTATCACACCCTTTTTCAGGGTTATAACTCTCTTCTTCATCTCGTTGACAATATCCTTGTTATGGGTTACAACCACAACGGTAGTACCCCTCTTGTTGATATCCTCAAGAAGATTCATGATGTCCAGCGAATTCTTAGGATCCAGGTTTCCGGTTGGCTCGTCCGCCAGAATGATATCCGGATTGTTCACAAGTGCTCTCGCCATGGCAACTCTCTGCTGCTCACCACCCGACAGTTCCTTTGGATAAGATTTGTATTTGTCTGCGAGACCTACCAGCGTGAGCATAGCAGGAACTCTTCTCCTTATATATCTTGCAGGAGTCTGTATAACTCTCTGTGCAAATGCGACGTTCTCATATATAGTTCTGTCCTTCAGGAGTCTGAAGTTCTGGAACACTATCCCAATTCTTCTTCTCACCTTAGGAATATCTCTCTTCTTTATCTTGCCATAATCGTATCCAGCCACCGTTATATTGCCCTCTGTAGGCGCCATCTCCTTGAGCAGGAGTTTGAACAGAGTGGTCTTTCCGGATCCACTGCTTCCAACTATAAATACGAACTCGCCTTTTTCTATGTTGATATTCACATTCTTGAGAGCCTCTATGCCCCCAGGATATGTCATACTCACATTCTCCAATTCTATCATATTCCGTCTCCCTGAACGATTTATATTATGTTTCCCTCATATATTTTTCAACGAAATTGTAACAATTCTGTAACAATATGTCAAGCATTACCATATATTACATTTTTGTATTTTCAGAACTGCCTACCGCCTGATTTCGCCTCTCCGCAAAACCACAAGCACGTACACAATACAGTATTTATGCGCTTTTTCACGGTATGAACCAATATTATATGCACATAATAAAACAACGAATTTAAAGGGTTATCTACATCTATATAAATGTGCCGAATTTTGACACATTTTTTACAAAAAATGCACAAATGAAATTGACCTTGTCCCCAATTGTCTCTATAATTATAAAAAAATAATCATGAGGAGGATTATTACTTATGGATAATCAAAAAGGTGCTATCCGTGACGCTCGTCAGCTTGGAATACCAAAGATGCTTTTACTGGGATTCCAGCACATGTTTGCCATGTTTGGCGCAACAATTCTTGTTCCGCTTCTCGTAAACGGATACTTTGAGGGTCAGGGACTCTCTATTCAGGTTACTCTTGTATGTGCCGGTCTTGGAACACTGTTCTTCCACTTATGCACTAAGCTTAAGGTACCTGCATTTCTCGGTTCTTCATTTGCTTTTCTGGGAGGTTTCTCCACAGTTGCAGACCTTAAAACAGGCATATTCAAGGACATGCCAATGGGCGAAAAGCTTCCATATGCATGTGGCGGTATTGTGGTTGCAGGACTTCTGTATCTTGTACTTGCACTGATCGTCAAGCTTGTCGGCGTGAAGCGTGTCATGAGATTCCTTCCACCTGTAGTTACCGGACCTATCATCATATGTATAGGACTCAGCCTCGCACCATCAGCTATATCAAACGCATCCACTAACTGGCTGCTTGCATTTATCGCACTAGCTGTCGTCATTGTGTTCAACATCTGGGGCAAGGGCATGTTCAAGATCATACCTATCCTCATGGGTGTACTTATCTCATATGGCGTTGCACTCATACTTCACTTCTGTGGTATGACCAACCCTGATGGTTCAGCAATACTCAGCTTTTCTGGAGTTTCAGACGCACACTTTCTCGGTCTGCCACCTTTCCAGATCTGTAAATTTAACTTAACTGCCATACTTGTCATGGCTCCTATCGCCATCGCTTCCATGATGGAACATATAGGTGATATATGTGCTATATCAGCAACTGTAGATCAGAATTTCCTTGAGGATCCAGGTCTCCACAGAACACTCATCGGTGACGGTCTGGCAACATCTCTCTCCGCACTCTTTGGCGGTCCTGCCAACACAACCTACGGAGAGAACACAGGAGTTCTCGAGCTCAGCCGCGTTCACGATCCAAGAGTTATAAGACTGGCTGCCATTTTTGCAGTTATTCTCGGTTTCATACCTAAGGTTGCAGAAGTCATCCGCTCAATGCCTTTCGCCATCATTGGCGGCATAAGCTTCATCCTCTACGGAATGATCTCAGCCATAGGTGTCAGAAACGTTGTTGAGAACCATGTAGATTTCACAAAGTCAAGAAACCTGATCATCGCAGCCGTTATCATGGTATGTGGACTTGGTTTCACAAATGGCCTTACATTCACGATCGGAGACACAACTATCACTCTTACAGGACTTGCCCTCGCAGCTATATTCGGCATCCTGCTGAATGCTATACTGCCTGGTAACGACTATACATTTGGTGAGAACACCAAGGGTGATGTAAGCCGCGGACTTGGAATGAACCCACAGAATTCTGACATTGAGGCATAATAATTATCTGTATATTATTTATTAGGAGGTTACACAATATGACAGATTACACAGTTATGACACACCCACTTATTCAGCATAAGATTTCAAAGCTTAGAGACAAGAATACAGGAACTGCCGAATTTCGTGCGCTGGTAGAGGAAATTGCAATGCTCATGGGATATGAGGCACTCAAAGATCTTCCTACAGAGGAAGTATGCATCGAGACACCTATTGAGGAGTGCATGACCCCTGTTATCGCAGGAAGAAATCTTGCAATAGTACCTATTCTCCGTGCAGGTCTTGGAATGGTCAGCGGACTTCAGGCTCTTGTTCCGACAGCCAAGATCGGACACATCGGTCTGTACAGAGATGAGGAGACACATGAGCCACATGAATACTACTGCAAGCTCCCTGATCCTATCGACGAAAGACTTATAGTTGTCACAGATCCTATGCTCGCAACAGGCGGATCGGCCGTTGCAGCCGTTGATTTCATCAAGCAACACGGTGGCAGGAACATCAAATTCATGTCCATCATCGCAGCTCCAAAAGGAATCGAAAGACTCCTGACAGCTCATCCGGACATTCAGCTCTACGTTGGACATGTTGACAGAGAGCTCAACGAGAACGCTTACATCTGCCCGGGTCTTGGAGATGCCGGAGACAGAATCTTCGGAACAAAATAACGTTCCACAGACCGTGGATTCAGGCTCCATATAGGAATCTGCAAACGGCAAAATCACATAACAATCAACAATTCATAAAAGCTCCTGAATCAGCATTGTATAACATATCGGTTCAGGAGCTTTTAGTATCATACTATATAAAATCCTTTTTCAACGTTTTTACACTTCTAACATTTTTATTAAGAATTCTTTTTCGATACCCATTCACCGCATTTTCATGTTATCATATGGATATTGGAGGCCTTTTTTATGGAATCACAGAAGAGATATACAAAAAAACAGAGAACATTGGACATTATCGAGAGATTAAAAAAGGAATATCCTGACACTGTATGTACCCTCGATACTTCACACGCATGGCAGCTTCTTGTCAGTGTCCGCCTGGCGGCGCAGTGCACTGATGCAAGAGTGAACGTGGTTGTCCAGGATTTATTTGCAAAATATCCGGGAGTAAAAGAATTGGCCAATGCCGATGTCAGTGACATCGAGGCCATAGTAAGACCTTGCGGACTGGGGAAAAGCAAGGCCAGAGATATAAGTGCATGTATGAATATGCTTGTTGATTCCTATGACTGCCAGGTTCCTGACAGCCTTGAGGAGCTGCTGAACCTCCCTGGTGTTGGCCGCAAGAGTGCCAACCTCATCATGGGTGATATATATGGCAAACCTGCCATTGTAACGGACACTCATTGTATACGTCTTGTAAACCGAATGGGATTGGTTGATGGGATAAAAGATCCAAAAAAGGTTGAGATGGAATTGTGGAAACTTGTGCCTCCAGAGGAAAGCAATGACTTCTGTCACAGACTCGTAGATCACGGCAGAGCCGTGTGCACAGCCAGAACAAAGCCCCATTGCGATGCATGCTGTCTAAACGACATCTGCAAAAAGAATTTATAACAATGCGCATCTGAGCGCGCAGGTCATCAGGCAGCATTTTTCTGATGGCTTGAAATGAAAGGAGTGACTATATGGAGTATATGGAGAATCTGACAGGATACGTTGAAAAACAGGCTCATCTCTGTCAGCAACATGATGGAATAGATAAAGATCTCTATGCCAAGTACGGAGTCAAGCGAGGTCTTCGAGACGAGAATGGCCAGGGCGTACTGACCGGTCTTACCAACATATCCCAGATCATCGCATTCAAAGATGTAGATGGACAGAAGGTCCCTTGTGACGGACAGCTTCTGTACAGAGGCTATGATGTACAGGATCTTGTAAGAGGCGGAAAGGGTAAGCGCCACATATTTGAGGAAGCTGCTTATCTGCTGCTCTTCGGAGAACTTCCTACAGAACAGCAGCTCACAGAGTTCAGCAGTGTCATCTCGGAATCAATGAACCTGCCTACCAACTTCACACGTGACGTCATCATGAAAGCGCCAAGTGTAGATATCATGAATTCCATAACACGAAGCGTTCTGACACTTGCATCATACGATAATCAGGCAAACAACCTTGATATTGATAACGTGTTGAGACAGTGTATCGGCCTCATCAGCACATTTCCTATGATGGCTGTATATGGATACCATGCATACAACCACTACGAGAACGATGGAAGCATGTACATACATCGCCCGGATAAAGATAAATCAGTAGCTGAGAATATCCTGCGTATGCTGAGACCCGACATGAAATACACCGAGCTTGAAGCAAGAGTTCTTGATATAGCTCTTCTTCTCCATATGGAACACGGCGGCGGTAACAATTCAACTTTCACCACAAGAGTTGTAACTTCCTCAGGATCTGACACATACTCAGCGATAGCCGCAGCTCTCTCTTCACTCAAGGGAAGGAAGCACGGCGGAGCAAATCTGCAGGTTATGAACATGATGGATGACATCAAGGAGCACATCAAAGACTATCACGACGAAGAAGCCATCGAGGCATATCTGGATAAGCTTCTGAACAAGCAGGCCTATGACCACAAAGGTCTCATCTATGGTATGGGACATGCTGTATACTCCTTATCCGATCCACGTGAGAAGGTCTTCAAGGCATTTGTGGAGCAGCTGGCAGCCGCAAAGGGCAGAGATGAAGACATGGCTCTATACAACAACATCGAAAAGATTGCGCCAAAGCTCATCGCCAAAGAACGCAAGATCTACAAAGGTGTCAGCCCAAATGTGGACTTTTACAGTGGATTTGTGTATGAGATGCTCGGCATTCCAAGAGAACTCTACACGCCTCTCTTTGCAGTGGCTCGTATAGTCGGCTGGAGTGCACACAGAATCGAGGAACTTGTAACAACAGACAAGATAATCAGACCGGCATACAAGAGTCTCGTAACATACAGAGACTATGTAGACAGAGTCGACAGATAATAAAAAAGCCCGGCTGGTTGACATGAACCGCCTTTATTGCACTTGCAACAAGGTAGTCACATATCATCCAGCCGGTCTCTTTAATTAAATCTATACCGATCAATCTGGCCTGGTCTAAATCATAATCCTACTTGTTCTTCTCTATAAAATCAAGAAGATCCGATCTTGATATGGCACCGACACTCCTGGATGCCTCAACGCCATCCTTGTACAGTATAAGTGTAGGCACACTGAACACCTTATTTGCCGCTGCAAGACCTGGATTCTCATCCACATCAACGCTGTAGAAATCCACCTTGTCTCCCATCTCATCAGCCATCGCGTGAAATACCGGAGCCATCATCTTACACGGACCACACCAGGATGCCGAAAAGTCTGCAACTGCGACCTTGCTCTCCTTTATATCATCAAATCTGTCTTCTTTTACAGTTTTTACCATAGTACATTCCTCCTTCAATCAGACATCAGTCTATTAAATATCATCATTTGTGTATTAGTGTCTCCTGAAATGATTTATATAATCATCATTTACCCGTATCATGTCACATCGGGATTTTCAGGTCAACTCCTTTTATGATTATTTTTCGCATTAAAAAAAGGTAGCACGCTGAGGCGTGCGCAGGTCATCAAGCTGACGCTTGTGACATTAAAAAAGTGCCCTCCGCCGAAGACGAAAAGCACTTTCTGATCAAATTTCTATATGCCACTGATATCAGTCAAGCAGTCTTTTCATACTGTCCATACTGATCAGCAATGTGGATGAATTGTGAAGCAGCGCTGATGTTGTCGGTTGAATAACTCCCAGGACTCCCAGTATGATAAGTCCGGTGTTAAATGTCACTATCTTGCGATAGTTTCTGTTTATCCTGTTCATCAGTCTGTTGCTGAGTTCTTTCAATGTGACAAGTTCATACAGATTGTCTGCGCTGACAGTTATGTCTGCAATCTCTCTGGCTATCTCAGCACCATCACTTACTGCAATGCCGGCATCAGATGCTGACAGCGCAGGAGAATCATTTATTCCATCACCAACCATGATAACTTTTCGTCCTGCTGCCTTTTCAGCCTCAACAAACTTTGCCTTGTCCTCAGGCAGAACCTCTGAGTAATACTCGTCAACGCCTACCTGCTCAGCTATAGCCTGTGCTGTTCTCTCACTGTCACCTGTCATCATGACAACCTTGCCGATTCCAAGCTCTTTGAGCCTCTTTACAACCTCAGCAGACTCAGGTCTCACAGGATCCTTGATGGATATGACTGCTGCAAGTTTGCCATCTATTCCCATGAACAGATGTGAATGGGCCTTTGAAAGTGACTCGTACAGCTCTATCTTATCCTCAGGTATCACGCAGCCCTCATCCTCAAATACAAAGTGATAGCTTCCTATAACAACTTTCTTGCCCTCTATGCTTGAAGATATTCCATGAGCCACTACATACTCTACCTTTGAGTGCATCTCCTCATGCTCTATGCCCTTTGCAGCAGCTCCAGCCACCACCGCCCTAGCCATGGAATGAGGGAAATGCTCCTCAAGACATGCTGCTATCTTTAACAGTTCATCAGGATCTCTTCCGTCAAATGATACAACCCGCACCAGAGTCGGCGAAGCCTTGGTAAGTGTTCCTGTCTTATCAAATACAATTGTATCTGCATCTGCCACAGCCTCAAGGAACTTGCCGCCCTTCACAGTGAGGTGGTGTTTATTCGCCTCCTGGATAGCTGACAGAACAGCTATCGGCATAGACATCTTCAGCGCACATGAATAATCTACCATGAGAACTGCAAGTGTTTTTGTGATATTTCGTGTGAGAAGATATGTGAGTATTGTGCCGCCCAAAGTCCAAGGCACAAGGCCATCCGCAAGATGTTCAGCCCTGCTCTCAAGACCTGACTTAAGCTTCTCTGACTCCTCTATCATTGCAACTACTTTGTCATATCTGCTTGTCTTTCCAGTCTTTACAACTCTTACGACAAGCTCGCCTTCCTCTACAACCGTACCCGCATATACACTGTCTCCGGTTCCCTTATGAACCGCGAGAGATTCTCCTGTAAGGGATGCCTGATTGACCATCCCCTCGCCGCATTCAACAACTCCGTCAAATGGAATGACATTGCTCATATGCACAACTACCAGATCATCCTTTGTAATCTTTGCACTGTCCATGAGAACATCACAGTCGTCGACACGAACCCATACTTTATTTATATTGAGGGACATGCTTCTGGCAAGACCGCCCACAGACTTCTTATGTGTCCACTCTTCAAGTATCTCTCCAATCTCCAGCATGAACATAACAGAGCCTGCCGTAGCGAAATCCTTTGTCAGGATAGACGCTGTTATAGCCGTGGCATCAAGTACCGGAACCTCAAGTTTTCTGTCTGCCAGACACTTGAGTCCCTTGCCTATATATTTGAGTGCCTTGAGTGAAGTAAGGCAGTATCTAAATGGCATCGGTACTATCCAACGTTTGGTCATGTACCAGACAGTCTTTCGGAAAATCTTGTCCTCGTATTGTCTGTTCATAACTCTTCCCGACGTCTCAGTCAGATCAGCAGGTACTTCTATTCTATCATAACCAAACTGTCTGAGTGCATCAAGTATAACTGCTCTGTCACCATCGTACAGGATGATCGCATCACATGTTCTGTCATGAACTTTTACCTCAGTTACGCCTTCCTGGTTCTCCAGATAATACTGAAGGATATCGGCCTGTGACATAGTCATATGGCTCTGTGACATGTGTATACGCAGACGATTCTTTGTTTCATTTAAAATTGAAAACTTCAAGATCTTCGCCTCTTTCCAATCTCTAGTATTATATGATTACTCTTCTACAGTCTCTGCTGCATCTGTGCTCTCGGCCTCTGCTGCCTGAACATCATCAAACTCAGCCTCTGCTGCCTTCTGAGCTCTCGCCTCGTTGATATCCTTCGCACCTGCATAGATGTCTCCACAGTTCTCCTGAATTGTATTTGCAGTTTTCATCACGCAGTCCTTTGCCCTGAGAACACCTGCTGTACAATGTGTATAAACATTCTTTGCATCCTTGCTTGAGAGCACCTTGATGCCTGCTGTTCCAAATAACACGCCACCCGCAAATATTCCAAGTTTCTTCCAATTTACTTTCTTTAATGCCTTCATCATCACTTTATCCTCCTTGATATAATTACCATGATGGTATCGCCGTTAAGCGGCTTTTTTATTTCTGTAAGTATATCACCGCCCCGCGCATTAGTCTAAACTAACCAGCATATTTCACAGAACTTTTTTTCTCAATAAGTTTCAATAAGCTTTTCTTACACTTATGCATTTTTGTAAGGTTGCTTTTTTTCTTTCTATATACTATCTTATTACTATTGACAACCTCAGCAACATAAGGAGATTTATGGTATGGATAATTTTAATATCAAAAGTATACTGGTGATATTGTTTTTATTTTTTATAGGCTGCGTCATGGGATGGTGCATAGAGGTGATATTCCGAAAGTTTTTCTCCAAGAGCAATCCAAGTCACAAATGGATCAACCCGGGTTTCCTGATAGGACCATATCTTCCATTATATGGCTCCGGTCTGGTAGTTCTTTACCTGTTATCCCTTATACATATAGACGCTGTAGATTCACATCCGATTCTGCAAAAGATTTTGATCGTCCTCATAATGGCTATCGCAATGACGGTGGTTGAGTATATCGCAGGCCGCATATTTATCATAGGAATGAATATAAAACTATGGGATTATTCTGACGAATGGGGCAATATTCAGGGAATAATCTGCCCTCTTTTCTCATTTTTCTGGGGTGTGATAGCTGCACTTTATTATTTCTTTCTGCACCCGCATATACTGAATGCCGTGTACTGGCTTGCCGATCATCTGACTTTCTCATTTTTCATAGGATTTTTCTATGGCGTGTTCGTTATAGATTGTGTTGTCTCATTCAACCTTATGAATAAAGTCAAAAAGCTCGCCAAAGAGAAGCAGATCATCGTACGCGTTGAAGAACTCAAATCAAGGCTTGCCATGGATAGAGAAAAGTTCAAGGAGAAACCTAGTTTCCTGCTCTCCCTTCATGATACCGCATCCATCAGGCGTGCATTTGAAAATAATCCTGAAAGCTTCTCTATAACAAAAAAGATCAAAGAGAAAGCTGAACAGATAGGTGAGGCAATAACCGATGGAATCAAGACTGCCGGAACTGAAGCGAAAGCGAGAATCGGTGAGACATTAAACAGGAATGACTCAGCAGATGTAGCTGACTCAGACCTGTTTGACAATTCCCACAGGAACATAACTGATCACGATAATAATAATAGCAATTCATAATATGTGATAAATACCCGCATGTGCACCTCAAAACTCTGATAACACTGTGGGTGCAGCATGGCTCCTGATTCATTGTCCGCATAAAAAAATATACCGGATGTAAGCATCATACATCCGGTATATTTTTATAATCTGCCAGGATCAAATAATACATTCTGTATATACCTATCTCTTGATAGTCTTGCCCGCTGCGGCTGCACTTTCACTGCCATTTCTCATAGACTTTACAGTATATGTATAAGAAACGCCTTTCTTCGCACTTCTGTCAGTCCATCCAGTTGTACTTCCGCTCTTGATAGTTTTCACCACTTTGTAACTGCCTGACGCAGTCTTCCTATATATCTTATATGAATCTGCACCGGTTACCTTTGACCATACAACACGGACACCGTCACCTGTCGTTCTCAGTTCCACATTTGCCTTTCGGAGACACCAGACAGCCTGCTTGGAATATGCACCGGTAACTTTACCCTTATACGGCTTTACAAAATATGCGTATCTCACACCTGACGAAACACTTCTGTCTGTATATCTGACAGTACCCGCCTTAAGTTTCTTGATACATCTGTACTTGCCGGAAGAAGTCCTGCGGTAGACCATATATCCATCAACGCCTTTTACACTATTCCATGTCACAAGGATTCCAGAAGATGCATTTTTTGTGCTGACCTTTGTGTCAGCTATATAATATTGTGTTCTGGCAGTTCCTGTACCAGTGGTGTATTTATTGAACGCTTTTACAACATAAGTATAACGAATTCCACCTGTAAGTCCTTTGTTCGTCATAGTCAATACTTTTGCTGACGATATAGTTCTTATCAGCCTGTAGCTGTTTCGTCCAATTTTTCTGTATACCTTGTATCCTGCAGCTCCGGACACACGGTTCCAGCTTAGTTTTATACCATTTGCAATATTTTGAGTTTTTACAGTTGTCTTCGCCAGCTTGAGTTTTGGAATTGTCTTATTCTTTATATATCCACACTTAGAACATGTATATCTGCGTATTCCAGTGCTCGCATATGTCGGTTTCTTTATCAGTTCACTCTTTTTCCAGCTATGTGACATACAGGCATTTAACAGGTAACTGTTTTTAACTGAACACATTGGATCATATGATACCCAGAATACTATATCTCCATTCCCATCATATCCCATGGCATATATATTTATGCCCTCTGTGTCATAGACAGACCTTATATCATATACGGCATATGCGCTGACACTTGATGCGTCCAGATCTATCCTGCCCACATATCGTGGAGTCGTAAAATATAACATCTCCTGTGCGAGGAACAATGAGCCATACTGCTTTCCAAGTGATGTGCTTCCATCCGATCCGATCCAGTCTGCATATCCTGTGAATATAGACTTTGTGACACCGGTCTTAAAATTGGACTTGTTTATCTTGTAGATGGTTGTTTCGGAAGCCTGCTTTATGCTATACCAATAGCCTTTTCTGTAATATATGACCTTGTTTACCGCATTCCAGAACTGTCCTTTCTCGAACCGTCTGTCATTATCATTGCGATATCGCCCCCTCCACACATTTGTTACACTGGTATCATACCTTCCAAGTGAGTATGAACTGTTCGACAGCTTTGTCAGCTTGTTGAGTGTTCCCATACTTATCAGAAAATACTTGTGAAACGACTGTCCCGGAAGATTCGGAACCGGATCATCCCAGGTTGCATCAACGTGATACCATTTGCCATCTATGCAGACAACATTCCACGCATGGTTTATATATGTACTAGTAGCTATACCACACGGAATACCTGCCTTTCTTAAGAAATACCACATGGTCTCTGCGTATCCCTGGCATACGGCTTTCTTCTTCACAAGGACTCCATACATATCATACATATGATCACGTCCTGTAACCTGATTGTAACTGGCGAGCTCACTTGTGTCATACTCTATTGTTGAAGTTATATATTCATGATATGCAAGAACTATCTCAGCAGGCTTCATTCCTGATGTCTTCACCTGTCTGTTCGCCTTTGCTATAGCGGCTGCAAGCTGTTTCTTCTCCGTTGCCGCATTTGGCTTATATGTGATCTTCAGTGATGTGACCTGCCCCGTGTAAATGTTTCGCATATATCCATACTTTGCAACGTACACCAGTTCCGGATGTGCATTTACAATCTTGCCAACAACCGCTGCAACATTGCCTGTGGTAAGTCCCCAGCCGCGCACATCGATCGTGTGCTTAAAGCTGCTCAGAGAAGCCACAATCTTTTTCTCCATCTGTGCCTGGCTGACGGATGCAACCGATGCAACATCCTCATCCTGGATATCTTCCTTAGGAAGGCCGCCAAACTGCAATATCTCAGAGGTGTCCATCACCTCTTCTACCAGATCCTGCTCCGAAATCTGGCTGTCATCTGAAACCTCTGTGGTATCAACTGCATTTTTCTCGTCAGAATATGCCCCATCTTCTGCAAATGCCTGAACCTGGCCGCCAATTGCCAAAAAAGCCATCAGCAATCCAGCCACTGCGCCTCTGCATACAAATCTCTTTACCCCCGTAGGTAAACCGGGCTTTCTTTCCTGCTCCGCTAACATATAAACTAACTTTTTTATCTTCAATAAAAATCTCCCTTCCAGTACATATATAAACTATCTCTTGAATTTACAGGAAACCGCTGCGGCGCTGACTGAGGTTCCATTCACAGACTTTACAGTGTAGTAATATGTAACTCCTTTTCTTGCTGTTCTGTCCGTTATCGCGCGCACACTGCCAGTGACTGTCTTTATCACTGTCCAATTACCTGATGCAGTTTTTCTATATACCTTATATTTTGCTGCTCCTGCCGCCTTTGTCCACGTCAATTTTATTCCGCTGCCGGCAGACGCTGCCTTTACAACCGGCGCCTTAAGTCTTGTTATCGTACTTGTCGCAAATGTGCCTGTCACCTTACCCCTATAAGGCTTCACAGCATACAAGTACCTGACACCCGAAACAGCCTGTGTATCAATATACGACAATACGCCCGCTCTTACAACCTTTATTCTGATCCAGCTTCCAGCTGTAGTTCTCCTGTAAACAATGTATCCGCTGACGCCACCGACTTTGTTCCACGTAACCTTTACTCCCGAAGCAGAATTTGAAGTCTTTGCCGCCGCACGTCCAATGAAACAAAGACTTGTCTCTGTTCCATCGCCTTTTTCCTGTCCCACGTAAGCTCTCACTATATATGTATATGTTGTGCCGCTCACCGCAGAACTATCAATGTAAGCAAGAATGTCAGCATTTCCAATCGCTTTTATCAGCTTATATGACAGATTTCCATTCTTTCTATATACATAGTATCCATCCGCATGACTCTCCCTGTTCCAGGTAAGCTTCACACCTGATGCAGAAGTTACAGCCTTTACAGTTATCTTCTGTAAAGGAAGCCTTGCTATGGCTTCCGTCTTGGTCGTATCACAATTCTTACAGGTATACAGCTTTATTCCCGTCTCTGTGTATGTTGGCTCCTTTGTCACGGCTCCGCTATCCCACTCATGGTTTATACATAAATCAAATGTGTATTCCTCATAGTTCTTTGTGTATTTTGTAGAGTCACTGGAATCCTTAGTCTTTGTAACATTCGGGGTATCCGCTATAAAGTACACCAGCTTACCATACTGCATTCCAAAAGCATACAAATTGTTTCCTGTTGCGCTGTTATACTTTGTCCGTATATTCACAAGCTCCACCGGATTTGCCGTTGATGCTGTCAAATCTATCCTGTTCAGGCTGTCCGGGGTAGTGAAATACAGATTATTATCCTGAAGATATATCGAACTGTAAACACCAGCGTAATATCTGCCATCAGGGGTCGTCCATTTTGCAGTTCCCGAATATAATACTTTGTTTGTATTTGTCGAATACTGATATTTATTTATATTGAAAGCTGTTTTAGAGCTTCCCTCACTTATACAGTACCAGTAGCCGTCCTTATAAGACATCGCCTTGTTTATTCCATTCCAAAACCGGCCGCTCTCATAGGATGTGTCTGTCGCACTCGTATATGTGTCGCCCCACTGTGCGCTCAATAACATATCTGTTCTGTCCACACCGGTTCCTTTTGGATCGGTCAGCGCATTCATAGTGTCAAAGCTGACAAGAAAATAATTGTGATATGACCTTCCCGGCATGTCCCACACAGGATCATCCCAGGTCGCATCTATATGATACCACTTTCCATGGAGCTTAACTATATTCCATGCGTGATTTATGTTGCTGCTTGATGCGATCGCACACGAAAGTCCCGCCTTCTTAAGCAGATAAAACATTGTCTCAGAATACCCCTGACATACAGCACTGTGGCTGACCAGCGCACCATACATATCGTATTCATGGTTGCTTCCCAGGCTATTTGAAAGATAAGCATCATACGCATATGAAACCGTGGATGTGAGATACTCGTGATATGCAAGAACTATCTCCTCATCCGTCATTTTGCTGATATCTATCCTGCTTTCGAGATCCTTAATGGCTGCATCGAGCGTCTGTTGATCCTCCCTGGCGTTATCCAGATATGTGAAGTCTATCGCAGTGACTGAATTACCTGCTGTCCAATATCTATATCCTCCAGAAATCCCAATAAACTCCGGATGGGAATTGACAATAAATCTTACCGCACCATTCGCAATGTCCTCACTTGTCAGTCCAAGTCCCGATACATCTATACTTGTCTCCCACGCCTTGATTCCACTGACTATGCGCTCTTCCAGGGCTGCCGAATCGTATGTAGATGCCAACGAAGCTGTGCCATCTGACTGTGTGGTGACAACTCCAAGGCCTCCCTTCTGCAGAGTATCACTCAGGCTGTCATACTCCGCTGTAATCTCATTTTCACCCGGACTCACCTGTACCTGATCAGACGCCAATGCTTTGATCTGCCCACCAGCGAGCAATACTGCAGCCGCCGAAACCGCCAAAGCGCAAGTACAAATCCTTCTGCCAAATCTCCTGACCCATGCCGGTTTTGTATCGCATTCCGCCGCTTTATACATTTTCATTTTTCTTCCCATATAACTCCTCCTTTTCACATTTTCTCCATCCGTTCATCCCTCAATTACTTATTATTATATAGATTTTTGGTCTTCTCCGATAGCTGTTTACCCAACATTTACACATCTTGTAGGAATTGACAACGTGCGCAACTTTGAGCAATCCCATTTCGCGCCCATTCAGCATCATATTTCCCTTATTTTAAGCCGTTCGTCATGCAATTTGTTATTGATCTCATAACCATCACCTAAATACATATTTTATGTATTTTGCACAAATTTCAAGGTTTTATCAATTATCCATTGAATTATTTGCCTATATATGCTACCTTTTAATCGTGGGTTGTGCAACCGCTTGCGCATCAAACATTTATAAACGTTATTTTAGATATCACCTTTACACAGGAGGTTACATATATTAGATGAATAAGAACAAACTTTTCCCACAGATAAATGGAATATTACACGGCGGTGATTACAACGCTGAACAGTGGCTTGACCGCCCTGATATTCTGGCAAAGGATATCGAGATGATGACGGAGGCAAAAATGACATCTGCCACTCTCGGGGTTTTCTCGTGGTCGGCTTACGAACCTGTTGAGGGTGAATATCATTTTGACTGGTTGAAGGACGTAATGGATAATTTGTATACCGCTGGCATTTACACAGTTCTCGCCACTCCATCAGGAGGCAAACCTGCATGGATGGCCCAAAAATATCCTGAGATCAGACGTGTGGATTCTTATGATGTCAGGGAACATCAGGGTGTACGTGAAAATCACTGCATGAGCTCACCTATCTACAGAGAAAAGGTCGACAATATCATCCGTCAGCTCCACGCCCATGTGGGAAACCATCCGGGACTCATCATGTGGCATGTGTCAAATGAGCTTGGCGGCGAGTGCTACTGCCGTCTCTGTGTGAAAAGATTTCAGAATTATCTCGCAGAGAAGTTCGACCACGACATAGACAAGCTGAACAAAGCATGGTGGACGACATTCTGGAGTCACTCATATAGCAGCTTCTCACAGATTGAGCCGCCTTACAAAAATGGTGATTTCAGTATCATGGGACTGAACCTCGAATGGAAGAGATTCACCACATGGAATATGAACGATTACATGAAGTCAGAGATAAAGCTTCTCCGCGAGCTCACCCCTGACATACCTATAACGACCAACTTCATGCAGCTCTATGAGGGCCTTGACTACAGACCGATGGCCAAAGAACTTGATGTGATCTCATGGGATTCGTACCCTAGATTCCACAACGACTATGAGAGCCTTGAGGATGTCATGGGACAGAACACATTTGACCATGCAGTCATGAGATCCATGAAGAAGGATAAGCCTTTCATGCTTATGGAGAGCGCTCCGGGGCTTGTAAACTGGCATCCATATAACAAGCTTAAAAGACCCGGCATCCACAAACTGTTCTCATACAACGCCATAGCCTGCGGTTCTGACACTGTTCAGTACTTCCAGTGGAGAAAGGGCAGAGGCTCATTTGAGCAGTATCACGGTGCCGTTGTCGACCATCTTGGAACAAATGACACCAGGATATTCAAGGAAGTTGCCGCTCTCGGCGCAGAGCTTGACGGTCTGTCCGAGATAACCGGAACACTCATCAGATCAAAAGTGGCACTGCTGTTCGACTGGGACAACATGTGGGCTATAGATGATGTCAAGGCTCTTGGACAGGAGTCCAAGAAATATCCCGAGACATGCATGTCCGTATATAAGGAACTGACAAAACGTGGCATCGATGTGGATGTCATCGCATCCGATGAACCACTTGAAGATTATGATGTGGTTGTGGCACCTATGCTCTACATGCTGAGGGATGGTGCCGCCGAGTCTCTCGCCGCATTTGTAAAGAGGGGCGGACAGCTCCTGGCCACATACTTCACCGGCTACGTGGACAAGGATCAGCTCTGTATCCTTGGAGGATTCCCGGGAAATGGACTTGCAGATGTATTCGGAATCATCAGTGAGGAGATTGATACTCTGTACCCATCCGATAGAAACAGCGTAACTTTCACAGATGGAAGTTCATGTGAGCTCCGGGACTATGCGGAGATCCTGAGGATTGGAACAGCAGATGTGCTGGGAACCTACGATTCAGACTTCTACGCCGGAAATGCTGCAGTGACAGTGAACAGCTACGGCAGCGGAAAAGCCTATTACGTAGCTGCAAGGATAGATTACAGCAAGCTTGGTGAGATCATGGAGAAAATGCTGGTTGATGCCGGAATATTCACCAAGATCCTACCTGATGGAGTTCAGTATCACTGCAGATACGCAGATGACGGAACTGCATATGGTTTCTACCTGAACAATACCAACGAACCTCAGATCATTTCTGAGATTCACGGAACAGACATTCAGACTCAGAATGCAGTTGATGGAAAGCTTGAGCTGCCCCCACTTGGAGTCGCCATCATCAGAGAGAACAATTAAATTTGGTAATAACTTATCTTCCTGTCTTACCCTACAGGAAATATAGTTTTTATATTTTGCAGTCTGCCTGTTGCTAAAGCCGTACTCCCTCCCTGGATAATATCTTGATATTTATCCTTTGCGGCCAGACAAGACAGGCGGAACATATACCTTAAACCCTTTTTTAAAGGCGGTGATACCTTAATATAGTGTATCACCGCCCTGTGTGTTTTTACTTTACATATGTCTGTTGCAAATGTATTATATCAGCCCGGATATCAAGCGACCGTATTCCGGTATCCGTCGTTATTTGTCGAGTTGCTCCAGCTTATCCTCTATCGCCTTGATAACAATCTTGAGGGCTTTTATTCTGGCATATTTCTTATCGTTTGACTCCAGTATGTGCCAAGGTGCAAAGCTTGTGTTGGTCTTCTCAAGCATCTCATCAACTGCCACCTCATAGCTATCCCATTTGTCACGGTTACGCCAATCCTCATCCGTGATCTTCCAGCGTTTCTCAGGTGTGTTCTGCCTGAGTGTGAATCTCTCAAGCTGCGTGTCTTTGTCTATCTGGACCCAGAATTTGATGACGATCGCTCCCCAGTCGTGCAACTCCTTCTCAAACTCATTTATCTCGTTGTATGCACGCTGCCAGTCATTCTCCGAGCAGAATCCCTCAAGTCTCTCAACCATGACTCTGCCATACCATGTTCTGTCAAATATAGCAATATGTCCGGACTTTGGAAGTCTTGTCCAGAATCTCCACAGGAAATGTCTTGCCTTCTCATGCGGTTCAGGGCTTGCTATGGGATTTACCACATAGCCTCTCGCATCAAGTGCCTCAGCTATCCTCTTGATGTTGCCACCCTTACCTGCCGCATCCCAGCCCTCATATCCGATGATGACCGGTATCTTCTTCTGGTAAAGTTCGTTGTGCAGTCTGCCAAGCTTCTTCTGTAGCTTGCCGAGTTCTTCCTTGTACTCCTCGTCCGTGAGCTTCTTATCGAGAGACACCTCTGAAAGCTTCGGGATCTTCTTGAGCGCAAATGTATTCTGCAGTATAGGTACAGCATGCCCCTGATTGAGCAGTGCAGTCTCTATTCCCTGATTGATGATATCTAGGATCTGAAGTTCTGCCCATTTTCTCTCCTTTGCATCTATCATGTACCACGGAGCATTTGATAGATTGGTGTCATACATAAAGCTGTCGAACGCCTCAATATACTCGTCGTACTTTTTGTTCTGCTTCAGATCATGCTTAGACACTCTCCACTTCGTAGTGTCATCTTCAAGAAGTGCTTCAAGCCTTTTCTTCTGCTCATGCTTGTCTATCTGAAAGAAGAATTTCATGACCAGATATCCGTTGTCCGCCAAAGTTCTCTCAAATCTCTTGGTACTGTCAACCCTATTCCTGTATTCCTTGTCTGACAGTTCTCCGGACATCCTGCCACCCACGATATCCCTCATCCAGCCGCCATCCAGAAATACAAACTCACCCTGCTCTGGTATTCTTGTAAAATACTTGTACAAAAACGGTCTGCGTTTTTCCTCGTCAGTGGAATACTTTACCGACTCCACCTGAAAAAATCTAGGATCCATATTCTTGATGATCCTTCCGACAAGACTTCCCTTACCTGCGGCTCCCCAGCCCTCAAATATTACAAATACAGGTATCTTGCCTTCCTTGACCTTGATCTGATTGCGCGTCAGATTCTCTCTGGCGATCTTTAACCTTGCGTCTATCTCCTCATCCGATGGACGCTCCGGCTTGTTCCAGTCCTTTAACATGTAACCCACTGCTCCTTTCACATTGTCTCTTCATATGTTTTTATGAATAATATACCCCGATTTACAGAAACAAATGCCGCTTCGCATTCACTAATACAAATGCCGCTTCGCGTCGCGCATTTTCCTCCTTGCGATATCATTATACTACTTTCTTTAGGATTGATACATCTGAAAAAACATTAAGATGTGTAAGGGAAATGAATGTTGCGAAGGTAGAATTCATATGATATAATGTCAGCAGACAAAGATACTAATATTTTCAAGATGTACTAACCTATAGTACAACAAAAACCCCAGTAGCGCCTACTACTGGGGTTTTCTCCGTCTTTCAAAGGCGACGTATTCCTTGGGCTGATTGCCAGCTACCTGTCTCTGTCCAACCACTTGCAGATATAGTATGCTACTATACTAGCCACAACAGAAATTCCAAAAGATACTAATAAACTCAACAAGACATACGCCCCCTTTCCTAGCCTGTCTAGGGGTGGCAACATCTGTATTGTGACATATTATCTTTTTCTTTTCAATAGGTTTACATAACTATACAAAATGTATAGTTTTATACATTACTACATATAAAATCCCCGGCAGCATACTGACATGTGTCCTGGATTTCAGGTACATATCAAAGGCCACCGGGGCTTAATTATCACTATAATTCTCTATATTATGACAGCTCCAGATCCGGCTTGCCATACTCAGCAAGCTTCACATCATATGCCTTGCGCATAGCTGCCTCAAATGGTATCTCCTTCATTGGAGCGTCCAGTTTCTCAAGCAGATAATGTACAAAATCAGGATTCTGAATGAGCAATGGTCCATGAATGTATGTCGCAATGACTCTATTCTTGCAGATTCCCTCATTCATGGTATCTGGATTGCTGCCCTGTCCAATCTCTACCTTGCAGAACGTCATATCTTCTGGTATGCCGTAGGTATGTGCAAATCGACTGGTGTAACCTATGAGAGTCATATCGTTGAACTTTGCCTTGATGAGCGTGTTGAAACGATTTGGAGCCTGACGAACTGAGTACATGCCCGGAACAACGCCAAGTCCTGCAACTCTGGTTCCGTCCTCTCTCTTGATGTAATCTCCGAGAAGTTCCATGGAATTGCCAACCAGAAGGAAAAGCGCCTTTCCATCCTTCATGCATGCTGCGATCTCGTCCTTGTACTGCATCAGTCTGTCAAGCACAAGCTCCTGACTCTTCTCACTCATGGAGCACATATATACCATGTCGATATTCTCTCTCAAAAAAAGAGGTTTCTCGTTAAGTCCTGTTGTCACAAATTCTGCATCTGGCAGACATTTCTGCAGATACATTGTATTTCCCTTGTCACCGTAGAGTGTACATATTTCCGGATATAAAATCTCAATCTTCATTATTTGTCACCCTCCAGTCTCTTGATTATCTTCTTCTTCATCTCGCATGACATTCCATAATTCTCACAGTCATACAGGATGTATATTCTGTCAACACCTTCTATAGTCACATCATCAGCCGCAGCAACCTCGCTGAGATTTGTGAGTATCTTCTCCTCCGGGATACCTGCCAGCAGGCATCTCACCTTGTGGTCGTAACATCTTGGTCCAGTACAGATGACCTGTACAACATCATCACGGTTGAACTGCTCGTACTCCAGATCGTATATCCAGCCTGAGAACTCTATACTCTTCTGTCTGTCCTCGAGATCATCCATCGCAAGAAGGATAGCCTTCTTGCCCTCCTCATTTGCCACATATTCAAATGTTCTTGATGAGGAAACCGCACTCTGTCCCTTTGAGAGTGCCTGAATAACTGTGACGCCATTCACTGTGGTCTCATTGTGACGGGAGTCAGGAATGTGGATCTGGCCCATGAGTTCCTTTACTCTCTCAGCTGAGAGACCGATCTCGCGCAGTGCCGATATAACCGTAACTTCATTATATATATTGAAGAGAGCTGTGTGGATCAGTGGATAAACTGTCTTCTTGTCTCCCTCCTGTATAGTAATTGTCATCTTCTCTCTGTCTATGTCAGTTGCCAGATACTTCTTGTCCGGTGAGTGAAGTCCGCACTTTGGGCATACCACATCACCGATGTGGTGGTATCTGAGATAATTGTACTTCAGCTTCTCGCCGCAGTTAGGGCAGATCTGGTAATCCGCGATAAGGTTGTATGGTTCAGTCTTGTCATCAGGCTGCTTGCCGATTCCATAGAACACTCTGTAGCTGTCCTTTTTCAGCATGCTTGAACAGAGCTCGTCCGCATTCAGGATAACCTTTGCCGAATCAGGGCAGTAGGTATCTATGACACTGAATATATAATCCGGGTGAGCATTTCTCTTGAGTGAATCTCTGAAAAGTCCTGTTACAACGAGGTAGTCAGGCTTCACATATGGGAGTATCAGTCTTGATGCACGCTCATCCACCTCAAATACAGTGGCGTCCACTCTGACTTTTCCTGTAAATGTAAGGCTGTTGATGACATTTGTAGTACAGCCTGGAACGATATTGGAACCTGTTCTGTTGCTGACAACTCTTCTTCCGTCCTTCTCCAGAACATCCGTTATCAGATTGCTGCAGGTTGTCTTGCCATTTGTTCCCGTGACACATATTGTAAGCGGTGCCTTTGGCGCCTGTGCCAGGAAATCCGGACATATCTTAAGGGCTATAACTCCAGGTGTGTGGGTACCGTTTCTACCCAGGAGCTGGATGAGTCCCTTACTCAGTTTGGCGGCTGCGAGAGCCACATGAAATCTAAAAGATGACATAGCTATTCATTCTCCTTCATACTTAAAACTCATGTAATTCTACAACCTTTGACATTGCTTGTCAATTACACCAGCCTTTTGCAAGCCTATGATTTCGCCTCTTTCCAGTGTTTTCTGTAATTTGTCCTGCGATAGGAATTCGGAGTCGCTCCGTATTTGACCTTGAAACATCTGGCAAAATAACTTCCACTGGCAAACGCAAGATACTGTGATATTTCTGTGCAGGAAAAATCCGAGTAAAGCAGCATATTTCTTGCGGTCTGAAGTTTCTTATCCATGATGTAATCGGAGATTGTCTGCCCAACCTCCTTATGGAATAGTTTGCTCAGATATGAGCGTTCCACTCCCACAAATTCTGCCACATCCCGGACATCTATCCGCTCATGCAGATGGTCATACACATAATCCATCGCCTTGACACAGTGCGGTGATATGACCTTCTTCTTTTTCACTTTTTTCATACGTTTCGCGTAATCCATTACTATCTGATTATGCACCTCTATAATCTGCTGTTTGGTCTGTGCCTTGTCCAATTTATTAATATAGAAATCACTGAGATTGTAGCTCTCCATCTCTTCCATGCCTTCTTCTATACAGAATCTGGATATCATTGCCACAAGTACGATTTCATGATATCTCCTGTTGCGGATCTTGTCCTCCGACAGTATTCCCATTGCCACAAGTACAGCCTCATCTTCCTCTTCAGTCTGCAGCATACCCGACAGAGTCTTCACATCGCCACTGCTCACTAGCTGATAAAAATCAAGCTCAATATCATATGTTGGATGTGCCAGTCCATATTCCCTCTGGATAAACTGCTGTTTTACAATCTCATCTGATATGTTCATCGTCAATCCGCCTTTCCCTGTAGTATATATCTGTTAAACACCGTATTTATCACTTGCTGTTCTTCACCATTTGCATTTTGCATTCTGATAAAAAGCCTTTATCATAATACCACATTTATTGTATAAATAACACATTTCTTATATTTATATATAAATGTAGATGCTACTATAAAGGCACAAAACAACAACAGACAAGCACTCACAAACAGACAAATAAACGCACTATATAACTTATTATTTCACAGGAGGTTATGGATTATGAAAACTTTAGACGGCTTCAAAAAAGGCATAAATTTAGGCGGATGGCTGTCACAGGGACCACTTGACAAGGAACACCTTGACACATTCATCACAGAAAAAGATATTGAGAGGATAGCATCATGGGGACTTGACCACGTTCGTCTTCCTATTGATTACGACAATTTTGAAAACGAGGACGGAAGTGACAAGGAAGACGGCTACTCTTACATCGACTCCTGCATCAGGTGGTGCAGAAAGTACAAGCTCAACATGGTCCTTGACCTGCACAAGACATATGGATATATATTTGACGACGAGGCTCATCTTCTTGAATTCTTCCATGAGAAACCTCTTCAGGAAAGATTCTATGGAATATGGAGAAAGCTTATAGACAGATATGCTAAGGATGCAGACATGATAATGTTCGAGCCGTTGAACGAGGTCGTAAGTCCAACCGTTGTAAACGAGTGGAATGAGATATCAAGCAAATGCATCGAGATCATCCGTGCGAAAGCACCTACTGCCAAGATCCTGCTCGGTGGGGTTGGCTACAATGCTGTTACATCTATAAAACTTCTCCCTCATCACAACGATGAGAACATAGTTTACAATTTCCACTGTTACGAGCCAATGGTATTTACCCACCAGTCTGCTTACTGGGTAACAGGTATGCCTTCAGATTTCCATATCGAATATCCGGGGGATTTCAATGACTACATGGAGAAATCCCTCCAGATCGAAGGGTGTATGCATGGGGCCATCACCGAGAGTAGCCTTGGACTTAATTCCATCGGCCCTGATTTGTTCGAAAGAATGTTCCTTGACGGCATAAAAGCTGTTGAAGAAAGAGACGGATTTATGTACTGCGGCGAATATGGTGTTATAGATCAGGCACCTCTTGACGGAACACTGAATTGGTTCAAAGACATCCATTCAGTATTTGAAAAGTACGGAATAGGCCGCGCAGCATGGAACTACAAGGAAAAGGACTACGGTCTTGAGGGCGAGCACTATGCGCCTATCATCGATGAGCTTGTGAAATATCTGTAATAACAACGTATAACCTTCCATTTATCAATAAAAGCCGGATCCACAGCTGCGTGGTCCGGCTTTTATTTTTATCTTACACCTTTATCTCAAATGTCTCCTTGTAAAATCAACCTTGTTAGGCTACAATCAAATTGTATGTGTTTCATGCAAAAATTTTACAATTTACAGGAGAGAAATGATGGCAGCATCAAAACGAATCAATTATATAGATCTTGCAAAGGGTATCGCAATTCTGTGTGTTATCATAGGGCACACGTTTTCAGCCTACGACAAAGGCAATATACTGGTTCAATTTATATATTCATTCCATATGCCATTGTTCTTTATCCTCTCAGGATGGTTTGCCAAGGAAGACAACGTGGCTGTGAGACCAGCGATCTTGAAGAAAGCAAAGCAGCTTCTCATTCCTTATCTCATAATCAACATAATAAAATACATAATCAAAATCGCAGTATATGGCTTTACATCAAAGGGACTGAAAACATTTGTCATATCACTTATATATGCAAACGGAGCTTCAGACAAAACAAATCTGTGCATGATACCACATCTGAAAATTGTTGGTATGTCATGGTTCCTCATCGCCCTGTTTTTCTGCCAGATAATATATATATGTCTGAACAATTTCTCAAAAAAATATAATATATCTCTGGGGATTATGGTAGTTATGCTCGGCCTGACAGCATTTGGCCTAAACGATACTGTATGGCTTCCATTCTCTCTGCAGCCTGCCATGGGCGGACTTGTATTCTATTACGTCGGACATATGATGAGAAAGAAAGAGATCCTTGAAAAAAAGCCTTCAGAAATGACCTGGCCGATGGTTGTAATCGCCGCCTTTCTGTGGCTGAGTGCAATACTCTTCCACACCGTCGGAATGCACGCCAACTCATATCCTGGAATGTACTCTTTCCTGGGAGCTATATGCGGAACTTACTTTATAGTCCAGTTCTCAAAGCTCATTGAAAAGATTCCGGCTGTTGGCAGCTTTCTTATATGGTGTGGCAAGAATTCCATATACATCTACGCAATACATGCCATGGATGTACAGGCACTGAAGATAATGAAAAAAATAGCACTTGACTATATAGTACTGCCATCAACTAAAGGTGCACTTCTCATGACAGCAATGAGAATCGTTTTCATCCTCATAACAGCTACACTGTTCATACTTATAAAAAAAGGTGTGCACCGTATGCGCACACCTAAGGTTATATCTCAGAAATAATACTGCACAGTAGATCTGATACGAATTTTCAGGTCTTACTCTCAATACTTCACCGCATTTGCCCTGGTAAGGAGAGTGCAGACCTCAACTCCTCTGGTGAGTGGGAACATATCAACAGGTGTCATACGGATTACCTGATAGCCGTGCTTCGTCATGAATGTCAGGTCCCTTACAAGACTTTCAGGCCCGCAGGATATATATACCACTCTCTTTGGTGACAGGGTTACCACAGACGACATGAATTCCTCTGTACTTCCAGATCTCGGCGGGTCCATAAACACAACATCTATATCGTCGCCCTCGTCCGCTACATCAACCATAAATCTGCCGGCATCATTGCTGTATATATCCACATTCTGAATATTGTTCATCTTCACATTTATCCGCGCATCATGTACTGCCGCCTCATTCAACTCCACACCAATGACTTTCTTCGCACGGTCACAGGCTGCTATACCTATAGTTCCAATACCACAATATGCATCGATCACAATCTCTTTCTTCTTGAGATCAGCGTATTTTATGGCACGACCATACAGAATCTCTGTCTGCTCTGGATTCACCTGATAAAAGCTACCCGGTGATATTCGAAATCTTTTGCCACACAGAATATCCTCTATATAACCTTTACCATAGATGACCTGATTTCTGTCACCTATGACCATACTGGTATCTTTCATATTAATATTCTGAACAACCGTCGTTATCTCTGGGTGCTCACCAACAAGAGCCTTTGCCAGATTCTTTTTTGATGGAAATACAGGCGATGCGGTAACTATGATAACCATGATCTGTCCAGTCTTTCTTCCAACTCTTATCTGCAGATGCCTGATGAGTCCGGTTCCTGTATCTTCATTGTATATCTGCAGCTTGAACGACTTGATCAGTCCGGCAAATGTCCTGATGATAGCTGCCGCCTTCTCGTCCTCCACATAACAGTTCTCTACTGGAAGGATGTTGTGTGTTCCCTCCTCGTACACTCCTGAAATTATCTCTCCGCTCTTCATTCTTCTGAACGCCGCAGTGACCTTATTTCTGTAGTGATATGGATTCTCCATGCCTATTATCTTGTCCACAGGACCAAATCCGCCAAGCAGACCATCTATATACTTCTGTTTCTCGACAAGCTGCTGTTCATATGGCATATCCACATACTGACAGCCACCGCACAGATGGGATATAGGGCATTTGCTGTTTGGGTTCGACTTATACTGTGAAGGGTGTACCTGCCGTGGTTTTCCCTGTACAGTTCTACCTTTGCTTCCTGTTTTTATTTGTTTCTCTCCGCCTGTCACGTCATACTTTTTTCTGGGAGCTTGAGACTTATTTGTATTCGATTTTGCAGTATCTTTATACGCTGTCTTTTTTGTTGCGGCGTTATCTGACCTGTTGTTCGCCACTACACTTTTCCCAGCTCCGCTATGTGACTGTCTTTTTTTTTCGTTTACATCACTGCTCTTTTTATTATTGTCTTCTCTGCGAGGCTTGCCCCCGTTTCTTCGCTCTGCCATCATTTTACCTCTTTATGAAATGTTCTTGAGCAGACGCATGAAATGCGCTTCGCGCGGCGTCTGCGTGCTTCATAACTTGTCGTCAAGCGCAGCTTGATGACCTACGCGCACATCAGTGCGCTTCCTATCTTGGAATCCTCCCGCTTACGCGGGTCCCTCCTTATGAAATGTTCTTTATTATTTGGTAACACACCTCGCCCATGACCGCATGTCCGTCCTTGTTCGGATGTATGTCAAAGTTGGTTGTCACACCTTCACCATATGCCGCATTTACAAGATTGTTGGGATTGATCTCAAATGCCGTGTACCAATCACCTACAACACACCCCTGCGCCTTAGCTATATCATTTATATTCTCATTGAGTCTCTTCACCAGGTCATCTGTAAATTCTGCAAGTGTAAGGGTCTCTCCCTCAACCGCTAGATCCAGATCCACATTCCTATATGGATTATATATAGTAAACATGATTATCTTGGCATGATCATTCTTCTCTCTGAGCGCCTTGATGATCGCCTCTGTATTCTCCCTGCACAGCGCCAGACTTCTCTCTTCATCAGCACACACTGCCGCATAGTCGTCAGCCGACAGAACATTGCCCGCAAGATTTGTGTATATCAGATTATCCGACGCGTGAAGGACATCATTTGCCCCGATATCCACGGTAATTACATCCGCATAATCAAGCATGCCGATCTCGCCGCCATTTATCATATCAAGAAGTTCACCACTGGTAAGCCCGTTCACACCATAATTCCTCTCAGTGCATTTGATCCCAGCCGCATTTAACTTCCTGGCTGCCACCGCCGAGAACCTGTTCTTCTCCGCATCGGCAAGTCCATATCCCTTCGTCAGGGAATCGCCAAGTGCCACATATATCATTGTCCTATCATCCTTTTCTGTCTGGTTTGATGAACCATCGCTGTTTTTATCGTCCATGCCTGATGATTCGTTGCCGATTCCATCATCTATGTTCGAAGCCTCGGTGACAACATCTTTTTTTGTCTCTGTACCCAAGTCTGCCTTTTCCGAAACGTGATCTTCCGTCTGTTGTGCGTCTGTCTTTTCTGCCGCCTGCTCCTGTGAAGCTGTTTGTCCACTGCCAGCTGCATCTTCTCCATTTTTGTCATTTGCACCGCAGCCCGCCAGCATCCACATGCCGCAAAGCACCACACAAAACATGCAAAGTTCAATCAACCTGCGTCTATATGTCACTCTATCACTCCTATTCTCCAGTGAGTGTCACTTTGATCATATCATGGTGAACCACCTCAAGAAACTTTCCAAATATATCCTCCGTCCTGACCTTCATACTTGATGTGTTCACACATGGATGGCATCCAAGGTATTCGCCATTCATAACATCCTCGTCAACAAGCAGCTGCACATGATTCTCATGGTCATTCATGAGCCCCATGACGCTGACCGCCCCCGGTCTGATATCCAGATACTTCTCCATATCCTCCGGCGATGCAAATGAAAGCCTCGCGCTGCCTATCTGCGATGTGATCTCCTTTGTCTTGAACGGTTTGTCGCCCGGCATCATAAGCAGATAAAACTGTGTCTTCTGCCTGTTGCACAGAAACAGATTCTTGCAAATGGTTGCCCCAAGCACCGCATCTATCTCACAGCAAACTTCCATTGTGTCTGCTGGTGCATGATCCGTGCGCCAATACTCTATGCCATGATCATCAAGGAAATCATAAACCCTGATCTCCCTCTCAAGTCGTCCTTCATCTGTCTCCGGTCTGCCTTTGTATAATTCCATTTGTACATCCTCCGTTGGTGATTTATATATTCGTCTTCTCTAGTCATTATCATGTCAAAGAACTATTTGCGTATATATATTTTCTCTCATGCATTTACGCGTAAATCATATCACGTTTTCCGTGGCGTTGCTATATAAAACAAGCAATATAAAATCTTGTCTTCGAGAGTGTGAACACATACCGGCAATACCTTATCAGAATAAAAAGGAACAATCTGACAACATCAAATGCACCTGTGTTCAGCTGATGCACTCAATAATATCCCATTGTTCCCATTTTGATAATATTATCTACAACCTATCACCTTGTCTGAGATACTCAAGAAATCCCTCGCACCCCTGACACACATCCCTGTATGTCTCATCAAATCGTCCCGTATACCACGGATCAGCTATAGATTGTCCATGCCTTCCCGCATAATCGAGCAGCAAATGTATCTTGTCCTGATCGTCCGGACCGGTTATGCGCATCACATTCCTCACATTTGCTGTATCTGCGCAGAGCAGATAATCATAATATTCATAATCCCGCCTTGTAACCTGCCTGGCTCTCTTGCCACTAAAGTCTGTATAAGCCGTCTTACCTATGCCATGCGCCCTCAGCACTTCCTGCGCCGGCGGATATATCGGATTGCCTTTTCCTCCCCAGATCTCCTCAGTGCTGGTGGCCGCAGAGGCTATATCAAATTTATATTCTATGCCGAGTTTTTCTACCATGTCCTTGAGGACGAACTCAGAGATGGGGGAACGGCAGATGTTGCCGTGGCAGATGAATAATACTTTTACTTTCATCCTAAAACTCCTTATTTTAAGCCATTTTTCAGCATTTTCCCTTTAATTTCGCCTTGCCAAAATGTGGTATTTTTAGGCATATTTTTGCTCATTTTGGTGTAGTAAATGGTGTAGTAAATGGTGTAGTAAAAATGCTACTATGCCTCTTTTATCTTAAACTCAACCACTTTCATTAACGCATCTTTGGCTTCATCGAAACCTGAATGGTATATATGTTAAGTGTTGTTCTAACCTCAGAATGTCCATAAAATATTGCAAACTCTTTGTATCTAATCCAAGATAATGCATCTGAGTGCAATATGTATGTCTGAATACATGTGGGGTAATCGGTGGTAAAGGCGCATCAGGAAATAACTTATCATATTTCTTTCTCGCCCACCTGAACTCGTTTTCAATATGTAAGGCAACCTTTGGATTTCCATTCTTGTCTAACATAATAAACCCTGTATATCCATCTACTATCTTTTCAGTTATTGGGGTACGTCTGTTTTTCAACATATTTTTCAGAGCCACATACACCTCATCATCCATCGCAACATATCGTCTACCTGATGCTGACTTTGTTCTCTCTATATAGTATTTACCACCACGCTCACGAACAAGCTGATGGTCAACATTTATCTTTCTATTATTGAAATCCAAGTCTTTTTTTGTCAATCCACAAAACTCTGATACCCTTAATCCGGTATGAAGTAACACAACAAATTCATCATAGTATTTACTGTATGTTGAATCTGTCTTAATAAAATCCATCCATACCTTTGTTTGATCTGTTGTCAATGCTTCTCTTCGCTGTGTTGTATTTACAACTACATCAGTCAACTTGAAATCAAAAGGATTCTTAGATATAATATCTTCATTATAAGCCATTTGGAATGCTGGCTTAACAACTCCTCTAATTGATGTTAGTGTACTATACCCCCTACCATCATTAGTTAACTTAATCATCCAAAGCTGAACATCAGAGACTTTTATATCCCTGATGTTTCTTTTTGCAAACTGTTCTTTTCTAAGTATATTTAACACATATTTATACCCAACCTTTGTGCTATATCTTACATTTTGCTTCTTACGTTCTTCTCCTGTAACTTTAAAATCAATTTCTGTAATCATTGCACATACCTGCCTTTTCTTTTTGGTATGTACATATATCACTCTACCAGGCCAATTAGTCAACACAATATTTGAAAAAGAGCTGCCCTATTTCAAGGCAGCCCTACTTTTACACAAATCTACAATACTTTTCGCGCACAGCATTTTAATATTTTTACTTAATTTCAGCCATTCGAGTTGCTAAAACCAAGTTAACACAATACCCCCTGTGCAATTTCGCGAAAATATGCGTGAGATGGGGCAGCGGTCGCTAGAATAGTAAGTTGTAGAGATTTAATCCCCCCTATACTAGAAAAAACTACAATAATTTGTCTCTTTCAATTTTTTCTTCAATTGCATCTTTTATAAATGTTGCTGTTGGTAGACATGACTTCTTTATTGCAGGTTGAATTCTTTCATCAAATTCATCTTTTCTGTACCGAATTTTTATCTCTTGTTGCTTGCTTTTTATATATTTTAATGTAGCTTGTTTCGACACTTCATCGTATGCCATATTTTCTACTCCTAACAATTATTACTTCAAAAGTTATTATATCATTATCACAATTTTTCGTCTATAGTGCCCTACAGCCTATTGACATATAGGGCCCTATATGTTAGAATGTTATTAAAGAAAGAGAGGTTATATAATGTATAAAACCGATAGTATAGATGATTTAAAAAATTATATCAGTATAAATCAACAAATTATATCTGAGTACGAAGAAAAAATAGAACAACTTGTAGAACAAAATCAGATATATCAGAATCAAATTCTTAATAAAAAAGCACAACACAAAATAAAAATAATTACTATCACAAAAGATAAAGGCTGGTATGACACATCTCTTTATTTATCTGTCATTGATGTAAGTGATGATATGGGAACAACCATCAAAATACATACAAGTAACAGAATACCTTGGAATAAAAGACAACAAATTTCCAACATTATTGATTATTACATTGAATCTTACCCTGACATTACAACTATAATATCTCATGATTACCCTGTTCCTCAAAAAATAAAATCTAGATATCCCACTATAATAATTAAAGAAGAAAAAGGAGTCCGGCAATAAAGCTAGGGCTCCTCATCAGAATTATTATTCGATATTATTTTTACTAATTCTTCTCTAATTCTTTCAACTTCTTCATCATAATCAGCCCACTGGCGCATCAGTTCATAATCGAACGTTCCATCTTCTAAAATCGGCAATTCTATCTGTAAGTCACTCATCACTTTTAAAGATGGACGATATTCTCTATTAAATCCATTTTCTAAACCAACTCTTTTTATCTCCATTGCAAGAAAACGCGGTTCTATATTGTCATCAAGTATTTCTATTTGCCCACAGTGATCGGTTATCGAATAAATTTCACCTGGAGCTACACCTTTACAATCAAAATCACTATCAATACTCCATAATGCACCACCATATTTCAAATTGCCTGCATTATTGGCATGTACATAACCAAAAACTTTTCTAATATTTGCGCTAAACAAAGGAATTGTTGCTTCGCTCTTGTAAACCTGTTTCTTCAACACTCTTTTTCCAATTCTCAAATTAAAAAGCGATTCATCAGATAATTGTACCGGTGCAAGTTTTGATGGCTCATCCGGTATATTTTTTAAACAAGGATTTGTATCATATTCTGATTTTAACACACCAATCGCAGATAATGCAGAATTTAATTCTGAATGTTTATCTTTGGAACCATTAGTTGATGAAACCAATCCAAGCTTAAGTGCAATCTTTGTATCATAAAACTGACGAACATTTAATGATTTTACATCGTATAGTTTTTCAGTAAAAACAACAACAGCTCTCTCCTTATTAATATCAACATTCGCTTTAAACTGTTTGTATAAACATGCCATTTCATCAAGGTTTGATTCACATGGGAATCTTTTTGCATCTCTTGTTTCACCAATCTCAGATACAGCATAAATCATTGTTTTTTCTTTTTTTAGCTCTTTTTTTGTCGTAATTTCAGCCAATTCTTTCATTCTTTTTTTAAGATGAACTATTATTACTCTTTTTGGAGTATTATAAAATGTTCGTTCTGGCAATATACCCATAAAATCTAATTTGCAATTTCTTAGCATCCAGTTTCTTAATTTATCATCTGTCGTACGAAGAAAAAACGATTCAGGTAATAATACCCATGCATCTCCTTGCTTTGCAAGTGATTGAACAATAAACTGTATAAACAATCCTTCAACTCCGCTATATTTTCTTCCATAATACTGTTTTCGTTTATTGTCTGAATTAACAATCTTCGATATATCTGCCGAACCAGAAACTACATAAGGTGGATTAGTTATTATCATTTGAAATTCATTGTCAAGCATTAATTCTAACGAACCTAATGC